>NZ_LARE01000038.1:0-31897 GCF_000980245.1 Odoribacter sp. N15.MGS-14 | reverse complement strand
GATTTGATTAATAATGGAAATCATATTGAAGTACAAACCACCTTGTTGAAGGAAACAGGCACGATAAAAATAGACTCCTTTATCACCTCCAGCGGAAGATACGGTTCGGCCATTACGGAAATGTTCATGGGCCGCTATGAAGATCAATATAGTGGTGTCACGACGGCATCCCCCTGTTTTCAGATCGTTCCGGTTTCCCAACCGTCTATCAATTTCCGGTATTTGCTGGATTCGGTCACCTTCCATTTCAAAGTAGGGAAAAATATTTGGGGAGATACAACAGAAACAGCTACTCCTCAAACACTTTCACTTTATCGTTTGGCCCGCTTGCCGGAATTCAGGACAGACCAAAACGACTACTTTTATAACCGGGATTCTATTCCATGGGGAGATAAATTGGCAACAGTCAGTTTTATTCCCAAAAGGATGATTATGAATCAGGTATATTTCAAACTCGAGAAGGATACGCTGACCGAAGGAATGTTTGCTATGATGCAAAACGACGATCCTATTTTCAGGCCGAACAGCAATAGTGAGATCAGCTATTATAAATTTATCAATTACTTTAAAGGTCTGGCTATTCAAAGTGGAAAAGACAATAATTGTTTGTTAAGCCTGGAAATGATCCCGGACAGCCTGTATATGCGGTTTCATTATCATAATGCAGACCAAAAGTATACTTACGATTTGAAGCTATTGAGTCAGAGAAATGAATACCAATATTTTAATGTAAAAAATATACCTTCGACAACTTATGGTTTCGAAGCTCTGACTGAACAGACAAAAGAAGTGAAATTCACAGAACATGACATGGCTATCGTTCAAGGGCTTAGTGGATACATGGTAAAAATGGTCCTTCCGGAACCCGATGTTCAATCGACTTATAAAACCGTGGTAAAAGCTGAAATTGAAATAAAACCCCGGGTATGGGCTTCGCCGGAAATTGCTTATCCATCAACGATCAGTGTTTATTATACGAACAAGATTAATGAAATAAAAGGTGTGGCTTATAACAGTACCAATAATCCCATTACCGGGAAATATGTAAAAACTGAAAATAATGAAGAAGACAGGTATATTTTCGACATTACCGATTATTACCAAACAATTTCCCGGTATTCCGACTCCAAGGATGTCAGACAGCTGTTATTGACCATACCTAATTTAACTTCTTCTTTTAATCGTATGATTATAAAAGACGTGCCTGTATTGAGGGTATATTATGCAAGTTATAAAGACTAAACAAGAATCATTCTCCGATATCGAACAATTATGAAAAGAATATTCCTTATAACGTTTTTGTCTATATTCATTTTTAAGGTGTACGGACAGGATAACATCGGAACCCCATACTCTGTATATGGAATCGGTTTACAGACAGAAAATGCCGGTCCTTACAACGCTATGGGTGGAGTTGCGGCAGCTATGCGCGACAACGGCAATATCAATTATCTGAATCCGGCATCTTATACGGCCCTGGATACAACCCGGCTCTATTTCCAATTCGGTGTCACGGGCGAGTATGCCCATTTGTCTACCTACAAAGAAAATGCAAGTTACCGGGTGGCACAAAACACGGCATTCAACATAGCGTTCCGTCTCCATAAAAACATGTATATGTCTCTGGGATTCACAGAAAAATCGGATATCGGCTACGACCTGTCTTATACAAACGTGATCCCTGGAAGTTCGGATTCTTACTTCCAACAAAATATTCAGGGAGAAGGCGGACTGAATGACGTTTACCTTGGATTAGGCTGGAGATATAAAAACTTATCGATCGGTTTGAACACGTCTTTAATTTTCGGTAAGATCGAAAAACGTCAAACCCTGACCACGATGATCGAAGGTAGTAAAATTATCAAAACCAGTGAAAACAATCGTATTCACGATGTTTTGTTTACCCCCGGCATCCAATATACTTTGAATCTGTCTCCCAAATCCATTCTGACATTGGGATCGGCTTTCAATTTTACACAAAAACTAAGGTCCAAAACCGATTATATGGCTTATAGCGTCAATTCCAGTACTAACACAACCGAGATGCTCAACGATCTGACTTTAAAGCGGGGATATATCAAATATCCATTCCGTATTTTGAGCGGATTCGATTTCAGATACAACCGGAAATGGGATATTGCCGGAGACTATACGTTCCAAAAGATGTCTGTTTATGAAGAGTTCGGTAAAAATCAGGAACTGAAAGATTACCATAAAGCAGCCTTAGGGTTGTCCTGGACACCGGAACGGCTGGGACGTTATTGGTGGCAGCGCAACAGTTATATGTTAGGAGGCTATTTTATTCATTCCGGCATCGATGTCAAAAATGTAGATATCAATACTTACGCCATCACCTTCGGTTCTCAAATTCCTTTTTACACGGCCCGTAACGGAATCCTTCTCCTTGGCGTGGCATTCGATCTGGGCATCCGTGGAACAGAACAAAACGGTTTGATTCAGGAAAAATTTGCAAAGGTCCGTATTAATGTCGGCTTCAATGAATTCTGGTTTATGAAGCGAAAGATTAACTAAACATTAACATGACAAGACGATGCCCGAAGCATCGTTTTGTTATTTTTATCCCTATCTTTGTATTTGTTAATTTTTATCACAAACTCTAAAATCATGAAGAAAAGTTTATTATCTTTAGCTGTTATAGCCGTATCACTATCAGCCTGTGACACAACACCGAAATACAATATCAACGGGACTATCACAGGAGGCGAAGCGAATAACGTCTATTTATTACAACGTCAGGGACGTACGATCGACACACTGGCCAAAGCTCCTGTAGCCGAAGGTAAATTCAAACTGACAGGTAGCGTTGCCGGGCTGACCCCAGCTTTTATCGCCGTTGAAGGACAACGGGGACAGAATCTCATTTTTGTAGAGAATGCCGATTTTACTGCAAACTTAAATCTGGAAAATCCGACAGCTACCAAAATCGAAGGGACTGCCACCCAAGGAATAGCCAATCAGTATACCGCAATCTCAAACGAAATGGGTAAAATGGCTAATGAGCTGAACCAAAGTTACAGGACTGCCTACCAGGAAAAGAATGAAGCTAAAATGAAAGAATTGCAGGAGCAGTACGAGAACTTGATGAAAGATTATGAAGCTAAAGAAGATGCTATAAACAAAGCGAATGCAGACAGCTATGTCGCTGCTTATTTTTTAGCCGGCAAACTCTACGAATATGATTATGAAAAACTAGTCGAAAAATTCAATACCCTGGGTGAAAATGCCAAAGCAACAGAACCGGGAAAAACAATCGCCGACAGAATCCAAAAATTATCTGCAGTAGCTGTTGGCCAGGTTGCTCCTGATTTTACTTTGAATACTCCCGACGGAAAACCGCTGTCTATGCACTCTATCAAAGGTAAAGTAAAAGTGATCGATTTCTGGGCATCCTGGTGTGGCCCTTGCCGTGGAGAAAATCCCAACGTAGTGAAAATGTATGAGAAATTCCATCCGAAAGGACTCGAAATTCTGAGTGTATCTCTGGATGAGGATAAAGATGCCTGGTTGAAAGCGATCGAAGATGATAAATTGACCTGGAATCACGTTTCCGACTTGAAAGGATGGCAAAATGCAGCTGCACAACTTTATTGTGTAAATGGAATTCCTCACTTGGTTGTATTGGACGAAAACAATGTTATTGTTGCCAAAGATTTGAGAGGAGAAGAATTACAAAATAAAGTAGCTGAATTGTTGAAATAATTTAACATTCATTAGCATACAACAGAGGGTATCGTCAACACGGTACCCTCTGTTTTTTCGTACATTTGCGGGAATATTTCTAGTTAGCAAGTACGCATTCCGGATATGAAAGAAAAAATCATTTTACTGTTTATAGGTCTTCTGGTATTTCAGGGGAGTTATTCCCAACCGGCCGAAGCATCCCGGCATTCCTGGGCCGATTCGGTCCTCCACCAAATGAGTCTGGATGAAAAAATAGGCCAACTCTTCATGATTGCGGCCTACAGCAACAAGAACGAAAATTACGAAAACGAACTGGAAAAACAAATCCGGCAATATCACGTCGGAGGGCTCATTTTTTTTCAGGGGAAACCGACTCAGCAAGTCAAACTAACCAACCGGTATCAAAAAGCAGCGAAATATCCTTTAATGATCGGGATGGATGCGGAACACGGAGTAGGCTGGCGCCTGGAAACTGCGATGGAATTCCCCAAAATGCTGACCAACGGGGCTATCCGGAAAGATAGTCTGATTTATGCTTTGGGAGCAACTATCGCCCGGCATTGCCAGGAACTAGGGGTTCACGTAAACTTCGCCCCGGTAGTAGATATCAATAGCAATCCCCGGAACCCGATCATCGGAATGCGTTCTTTCGGCGAAGACCCGGAGGAGGTTACCCAAAAAGCGATCTTATATGCTTATGGCTCTTTGAGTCAAAACGTGCTTCCCGTCATCAAACACTTTCCGGGGCATGGAGATACCGATACCGATTCTCACCATACCCTGCCTGTCATCCCACATTCCCGCCAACGCCTCGACTCTGTCGAACTCTATCCTTACCAGCATCTGATCGAAGCCGGCATTCCGGCGGTTATGGTCTCCCATCTGGCGGTTAAATCGATAGATTCGACAGGCATTCCGGCTTCTCTCTCCAGCCCGGTCATTCAGGAATTGTTACGCCGGGATCTGAACTTCTCCGGCCTGTGCTTCACCGATGCCATGAATATGAAGGGGGTAACCCAAAATTCCCAGCCCGGCGAAGCAGAAGTAAAAGCGCTGCTAGCAGGTAACGACATGCTCCTTTTTCCGGCCAATCTGGGAAAAGCAGTGGAAGCGATCAAAAAAGCCCTGGCCGATAGCCTGTTGGACGAGCGAACGATCGATGAAAAATGCCGGAAGATACTGGAAGCAAAGCAAAAATATGTATTACCGAATGTTTATCCGGCCGAAACCCCGGGTCTATGGTCACGTCTCAACTCTCCTACCGACATAGCTCTGAAGCAACAACTTTACCAGGCAGCCATCACCCTGATTAAAAATACAGACTCTTTACTTCCCCTCAAACGCCTGGATACCCTCCGTATCGCCAGTCTGAATTTCGGAGCCAGAGCAGTAAACAATTTTCAAACGACACTGGAACGTTATACTCAAGTCACTCACTTCGTAGCAAACAAAAAATTATCGGACGAAGAACTCCGGAATTTGCAAAAAAAGCTCCAACCGTTTAATTGTATCATTATTTATAATAATCTGAGTACGAATTCGGCTCAAAAAGATTTCGGTTATTCGCCGGTCTTAGATACCCTGATCCGGCAGCAAACCGGCAAGCGAATCATTTTATGCCATCCGGGCATCCCATACGGTCTCGCTTCCTACGCTTCCCTCCCGACCGATGCTTTATTGCTCAGCTACGAAAATCATCTTTATGCCCAACAGTATGCGGCACAAGCCATTTTCGGAGGCATAGCCATGACTGCCCGGCTCCCGGTTTGTGTAAATCCGGATTATCCGGCCGGTACAGGTATTCAAACGCCCAAAACCAGACTGAGTTATACCAGTCCGGAGATGTGCCGCCTGGATTCTGAAAAATTAGCCAAAATCGACTCCATCTGCCAACTGGCGGTCCAGGCACATGCCACCCCCGGCTGTCAGGTGCTGATTGCCAAAGACGGTAATATCTTTTACAATAAGGCCTTCGGTCATCATACCTACAAACAAACGACTCCCAACAAAACATCCGACATTTACGATTTGGCCTCCGTAACCAAAATCACAGCCACCCTACCGGCCATAATCAAACTGTACGATTCCCGGAAAATCAATTTGGCGGCTCCGTTGTCGGACTATTATCCTCCATTAAAAGAGACCGATAAAAAAGACATCACCGTACAGGAAGTACTATGCCACAATGCAGGTTTGAAAACCTTTCTGCCTTTATTTACGGATGCTATCGATCCGAAATCGCTCCCCGGACCTTTATTTACCAGCAAACGGACAGCGCACAACACCACCCGCCTGAAAGACAGGTTATATGTAAATCTCAATTATCGGTTTAAAGACAGCACGGTCTCCAATTCCCCGAAACCGGGCTATAAATACATGGAACCCGGACTTTATATGTTCCCGGCCTACCAGGACACGATCCGGTCCTGTATACTTCATTCACCGCTAAATCCTAAAAAAGAATATGCCTACAGCGATTTGGGGTTTATTCTTCTGAAATTCGCAGTGGAACATGTAACTGAAAAATCGTTAGACCAATACTGTCAGGAAGAATTTTATCGGAAATTAGGTATGCACCATACCGATTTTCTTGCTCACAAACGCCTGAATAAAAATAATCTGGTTCCTTCGTGTGTCGATAAACTTTACCGCAAAACGGAACTCAAGGGCTATGTACACGACCCTGTCGCAGCGCTGCTCGGTGGCATTGCAGGACATGCCGGTCTCTTTTCAACAGCAGAAGACCTGGCCAAAATGATGCAATTGTATCTGAACGGAGGAACCTATGGAGGAGAATATTATTTTTCACCCGAAACGATGGTCACCTTCAGCTGTAAAAACAATCTGTTTCCTAAAAACCGCAGAGGCCTGGGTTTCGACAAACCCGAACCGGATCAAACCAAGATCAATCCGGTCAGTAAGTGTCTCCCTTTGACCAGCTTCGGACATACCGGTTTCACGGGGATTATGGCCTGGTGCGATCCGGATAACAAGCTGTTATACCTATTTTTATCCAACCGGACTTATCCCGACGAATTTAACACAAAATTATCTGAAATGAATATACGGACCCAAATACAGGATATTATATATCAGGCTTTGGAAGAAAGTAAAATCAGGTACAATTAGTTTTCAAAGTATTTCAGCCCCCGTTTTTATTACAGAAAAAATTCCGAATTTAGAATCATTCTAATGTATTAAAATAGGGTAAAGTTAAAGAAAAAGGATACTTTTGCAGGATTAAAGGGTATTAAACCAGTTATTAATAAATAAAACAAATTATGAGCAATTTTTTGACCTCTTCGATCGGAAAAAAAGTCATCATGAGTTTATCGGGACTTTTTCTGATTTCGTTTCTTTGCGTCCACCTGGCGCTAAATTTATTGTTGATTTTTGATAATAGCGGGGCCTTATTCAATCAGGGAGCTCATTTTATGGCTACGAACCCGATTATCAAAATTATTGAACCCATCCTGGCTATCGGGTTTATCATTCACATCATTTGGGCTTCTGTACTGACTCTTCAGAATCAGAAAGCGCGTCCGGTGAAATATGCCCTGAGAAACCAGAGTCAAAATGCCACCTGGGCTTCCCGCAACATGTACATTCTGGGAGCAATGGTGTTGATCTTTCTGGTGATCCACCTGTATAATTTCTGGTGGAACATTAAATTCCCGTCTTTGGGAACTCCGTTGGCAGCCATTACAGTCGGAGGTGTTGAAATGGAAGATACTTACACATTGGTTTCCAGCTTATTCGAATCAAGCATTGTATACTGTTTGATTTATATTCTGGGAGCCGTTTTAGTAGGATTACATATCACTCACGGTTTCTGGTCTGCTTTCCAAACTATCGGTTTCTCAAATGATATCTGGAGAAAGCGTCTGGAATGTTTAGCTTATTTCTTTGCAATTGTATTTGCAGTAGGCTTCAGCATTATTCCACTGTATTTCATCGCAGGACTGGGAAACTAATTATTTATGATCGATGATTGATAAATTCGGTTTTATCAATCTAAAGTCTGGAATCAAAATTTAAAATTTAAATCAATTTATTATGTCAGTAATAGATGCTAAAATACCTGCCGGACCGTTGAAAGACAAATGGTCAGCTCACAAAGCTCATATTGGTGTTGTCAGCCCGGCAAACAAAAAGAAACTGGATGTTATCATTGTAGGTACCGGACTAGCCGGAGGTTCTGCAGCTGCCAGCTTAGCCGAATTAGGATACAATGTAACCGCTTTCTGTTATCAGGATTCTCCCCGTCGTGCACACTCTATCGCCGCACAGGGAGGTATCAACGCAGCCAAAAACTATCCCAACGATAACGACTCTGTATTCCGTTTGTTCTACGAAACCATCAAAGGCGGTGACTATCGTGCCCGGGAAGCCAATGTATATCGTTTGGCAGAAGTAAGCAACTCCATTATCGACCAATGCGTAGCTCAAGGTGTTCCTTTTGCCCGTGAATACGGCGGATTACTGGCCAACCGTTCTTTCGGTGGAGCTTTGGTAAGCCGTACGTTCTATGCCCGTGGCCAAACCGGACAGCAATTGTTGCTGGGATGTTACGGAGCCATGAACCGTCAGATTCAGGCCGGTAAAGTAAAAATGTACAACCGCCACGAAGTGCTGGATATCGTGATCGTCGACGGTAAAGCACGCGGAGTAATCGCCCGGGATCTCGTTACCGGAAAAATCGAGCGTTTCGGAGCCCATGCCGTAGTGTTGGCTACCGGAGGTTATGGCAATGTATTCTTCCTGTCTACCAATGCGATGGGATGTAACGGTAGTGCAGCCTGGCAAGCTTACAAACGTGGTGCTATGTTCGGGAACCCCTGCTTCGTGCAAATTCACCCGACTTGTATTCCTGTACACGGAGACCAGCAGAGTAAGCTGACCCTGATGTCCGAATCGTTACGTAACGACGGCCGGGTATGGGTACCGAAAAAAATCGAAGATGCTAAAAAATTACAGGCAGGCACTTTAAATCCGAACGATATACCCGATGAAGACCGGGATTTCTATCTGGAACGCCGTTATCCGGCATTCGGGAATCTGGTACCCCGTGACGTCGCTTCACGTGCTGCTAAAGAAAGATGCGATGCCGGATTCGGAGTCAACAATACAGGTAAAGCCGTATTCCTGGACTTTAAATATGCTATCGCACAATTAGGCCGGGATACTATTGAAAAACGATATGGTAACCTGTTCCAGATGTACGAAAAAATCACCGCTGTGGATCCTTACAACAATCCGATGATGATCTATCCGGCTATCCACTATTCTATGGGCGGACTTTGGGTAGATTACAACTTGATGACTACGATTCCCGGATTGTACGCTATCGGCGAATGTAACTTCTCTGATCACGGGGCAAACCGTTTAGGGGCCTCTGCCTTGATGCAGGGATTGGCTGACGGTTATTTCATTCTGCCGTATACCATCGGCGACTATCTGGCCAAAGAAATCCAGACTCCGAAAATCAATACCAATACCAAGGAATTCGACGAAGCTGAAAAACATGTCACCGACCGTCTGCGTCGTTTGTATGACATCAAAGGAACGAAATCTCCGGATCATTTCCATAAAGAACTGGGACACATCATGTGGGAATACATCGGTATGGCCCGTGAAGCTGCCGGTTTGAAGAAAGCCATCGAACTGATCGCCGAATTGAAAAAAGATTTCTATAAAAATCTGCGCATAACCGGTGAATTTACAGCGATGAACAACGAATTGGAAAAAGCAGCCCGTGTCGCCGACTTTATAGAACTCGCCGACCTGATGGCTCACGATGCTCTCGATCGGAATGAATCTTGCGGCGGACACTTACGGGTAGAATCGATGACCGCAGAAGGTGAAGCCAAACGGGATGACGAACATTTTAAATATGTTTCTGTATGGGAATACAAAGGTGAAGATAAAGCACCGGAACTCCATAAAGAAGAATTAGTGTTCGAAAACATCCAACTTACTCAACGTTCTTATAAATAAATAATTTACGATTTGTGATTTACGGTTCAGGCTTATACCCCGATCGTAAATCCGAAATCAAAAATAATATTGGTTATGGCAGATAAAATATTAAAAGAACTGACTCTGAAGATCTGGCGGCAAAAAGACGCTAAATCAAAAGGCGAGTTTAAAACATATAAAGTTCACAATATTTCTACCGGCACTTCATTTCTGGAAATGCTCGATATTCTCAACGAACAGCTGGTAGAACAAAACGAAGAACCGGTAGCATTCGATCATGACTGTCGTGAAGGTATTTGCGGTACTTGTAGTCTGTTCGTCGACGGCCGTGCTCACGGACCGGACGATGATGTGACTACCTGTCAATTGCACATGCGCCGTTTCGAAGACGGAGCCACGATAACGATCGAACCCTGGCGTTGCGGTGCTTTCCCGGTAATCAAAGACCTGATCGTCGACCGGAAAGCTTATGACAAGATTCTGCAAGCCGGAGGTTATGTTTCTGTCAGCACCGGTGGAGTTCCTGATGCCAATGCAATTCCAATTGCAAACGACAAAGCGGAAGAAGCGATGGACGCAGCAGCCTGTATCGGATGCGGTGCCTGTGCGGCTACCTGTAAAAACTCTTCAGCTATGCTGTTCGTGGCAGCAAAAGTTTCTCAGTTAGCTTTATTGCCACAGGGAAAAATTGAAGCTGCCCGCCGGGCTAAAGCCATGGTGGCTAAAATGGACGAACTCGGATTCGGAAACTGTACCAACACCGGCGCTTGTGAAATGGAATGTCCGAAAAGTATTTCCATCGCTCATATAGCACGCCTGAACCGCGAATTCCTGAAAGCAAAACTGAAAGACTAATATACATTGTCTTTATTTGGAAAAAATGCTATCTTTCGGGGTAGCATTTTTTTATCGGTAAACCCAAAGCCTGATATGCAACTCTTCTATCGTGAAAAAGGTATCAATACGCATCCGCCCCTCATCATCCTTCACGGCCTATGGGGAGCTTCGGACAATTGGCTGCCCGTAGCCGATCTATTGAGCCACCGGTTCCATGTCATCCTGCCCGACCTGAGAAATCACGGCTGTTCTCCGCATTCTTCATTATTCGATTACACCATTTTGAGCCAGGATACGGAGGAATTGATCGGGCGACTGAATTTACCCCAAAGGCCTTTTCTGGCGGGACATTCCCTAGGAGGCAAGACATTGATGCATTTAGTATTGAAACGTCCGGAAATCGTCGAAAAAGCGGCAATCATAGATATCTGCCCGCAAGCCTATACTTTAGACAGGCAGACTATGCACCGAAGCCTGTCGGAATATATCCTGACTACCCCGCTTCAAAATTTCCACCGACGTCAGGAAATACATCGAGCGGTCCGGGAATATTTTTCTACAGAAGAGGAAGTTCAGATTTTGCTAAAAAATATCCGAAAAACTCCTCAGGGATACGAATGGAAGGTTAATGCGAAAGCGATCCGGGAAAATCTATCTTCTCTGTTGGATTGGAATATACCCGATATCCGGTCTCCTTATCAGGCTGAAATTCTATTTATAAAAGCCGAACATTCGGACTATTTACCGGAAAAAATAACCGAAGCCACCCGATATTATTTCCCGAAGGCCCGGCAAAAGACAATTCCGGAAGCAACTCACCGGATACACGTAGACCAGCCTCTTCGGCTGGCCCACACTCTATCCGATTATTTCCTCGCTCCCTGATGTTTCACCTGCGCTTTTATTCCCAAAGGAATCCTCTGGAAAAATAGGTGACAGCTTGCAAATTAGCAGAGCTATATTCATCATTGATCACATCCACGCCGGGTTCGAACATCAAGGCAGTCAACCGCACCTGATAACTCTCGCCTTTGATCAGTTCGCCGATCCGGTTTACCTCGCCGGAAGTAGTCGTATTGATCGTCATTCCGGTACTCGTAGCCGGTTGAATCCGGCTGACAAAATAAGGTTGTGTCAAATCCATTTTCTTTGAGAAGATTTCCACCCGATAATAAATATCGGGGTTCTGGTATGAATTCCAGGAAACCTTCAAAGCCCCGGTTCCCAGTTCGGTAATCGCCTCCAATCCACTTTCACTCAAAGTACGCTGAGGCAGATTCTGACTATAGATGGTATCCTGTAACTTCAGTTGTGTATTTTTTCCTATCCGCAAATAGAAACGCACTTCCCGTTTCTCTCCGCCGAAATCGACATAATCACCGCTCTGGGGTTGTCTCTCACTCCAAAAATACCCGTGATTTTCCACCGGGATAGATTTCCCGTCGGCAGGAATCAAAGCCACCTCTTTCACATTTTTATTTCCCCGCACATCGACTCCGATATACGTTTTAAACTGATTCCCGTCCGTATATTCGTTTACTAAAAAAGCGTCGGCAGTTAGTTCGCCCAGATACCCGGGATCAGTCGTATATTTCCGTTCTCCTTGCGCATTCACAATAGTCTGAATATAATCCGGTCCACTCCGCTGCACATTCCAAACTATAGAGTCCCCATCGTCCAGATCCATCGTAATCTGATTATCTCCACCTGTCCAGGTACCGATAGCATGTACCCTCCGTCCGCCGAATTCCATCATCTTTAAAACACCTCCCTTTTCAAAGCGGATCACTTCCAATAAATCGGACTGTCCCATCCCGTATTTATCCCCCAACCAGGCATTGTAATACCAATACTTTCCTGTCAATTCGGACATATTCATGATCGTATCGTCTTTTCCATCATCATCGCTACAAGCATACAATACACAAGCCCATCCGACTCCTAACAGTAATTTTCCCCATTTCATCATCTTCTTTGTTTTTAAACTAAAATAATCTTCAAATTTCAATTTCCCGTTTTAATAAATTATACCTTTGCAAGGTACAATTTTTATGCCGGAAATAATATATCAATCTATAAAATTAGTCTTATGTTATATCCTTTAAAATTTAAACCGATCCTCAAACAAACGATCTGGGGCGGAGACAAACTAGCTTACAAAAGTAACGACCCGAAAGTAAAAGAATCTATCGGCGAAAGCTGGGAAATTTCAGGAGTACAAGATAATATCTCGGTCGTATCCGAAGGGGCACTCGAAGGGAATTCCCTGCAAGAACTGACTGAAATCTATATGGGAGATCTGGTAGGAGATAAAATCTATGAAAAATTCGGTATTGAATTTCCTTTGTTAATCAAATACATCGATGCCCGGGACAATCTTTCCATCCAGGTACACCCGGACGACGCAACCGCAAAAGCCCGTCATAACGCCTATGGAAAAACAGAAATGTGGTACCTGGTAGGTACTGACCGGGATGCCGAACTGATTATGGGTTTCAATAAAGATACCGACAAATCGGAATACCTTACTGCCCTGCACAATCATACACTGCCTGTTCTGCTGAACACCGAGAAAGTCGAAAAAGGAGACTGTTTTTTCATTCCGGCAGGTACGGTACACGCTATCTGCAAAGGCTGTTATATCGCAGAGATACAACAAACATCGGATATCACCTACCGGATTTACGATTATGACCGGCGGGATAAGAACGGTAATCCACGAGAACTGCATACCGAATTAGCTACCGATGTGATCAATTTCTGTGAACAAAAACAGCACAGCATCCATTATCATCAGCACGAAAATCATACCGAAGAACTGGTCAGCTGTAATTATTTTACGACAAATTATCTGAAATTCGACAAAGAAGTAGAAAAAGATTATA
This sequence comes from Odoribacter sp. N15.MGS-14, assembly GCF_000980245.1. Taxonomy (NCBI): domain Bacteria; kingdom Pseudomonadati; phylum Bacteroidota; class Bacteroidia; order Bacteroidales; family Odoribacteraceae; genus Odoribacter; species Odoribacter sp. N15.MGS-14. Next base: position 18,494 of record NZ_LARE01000038.1, on the reverse strand, counting down.
TCGAGCTGGACTCTTTCGTTATTTATATGTGTCTGGAAGGTAATTTTACCCTGGTCTACGATGTCGATAAAACCGTGAAAGTAAATAAAGGAGAAACCATATTAGTCCCTGCAATCCTAAAAAACCTGTTTTTAATACCGGAAACAGAAGCTGAAATACTGGAAATTTATATCAGGTAAAATATAGGTTAGAAGGCAAAAAGCTATAGGCAAAAAAAGAATTTCTCTTAAGTGCCTATAGCTTTTGGCTTTTAGCTTTTTAATTCATTTCCATATGTTCCTGATCGGTCAATTTTTCGCAATAATGACATTTCAGGACGATCGGTGAATCCTTGACTACGGTAAACTTCGTTCTTACCTTTTCGTGATTGGTAATACATTTGGGATTCATACATTTGACAATTCCTTCAACCTTTTCCGGTACATTAACTGTCTTTTTCTCCACGACATCATAATCCCGGATGATATTGATTTTTGCAGAAGGAGCAACCAAAGCTAATTTGTTTACTTCATCATCTTCCAGAAATTTATCCCAGATTTTGATGATTGCTTTCTTTCCCAATTTACTACTCTTCAAATTAGCGCCGAAGGTCATTGCATTATCCATACCAGTGATTCCCAATACGTTGATCACATCGAATAATTTATCTGCCGGAATATGGTCGATCACTGTTCCGTTTTCTATAGCGCTTACTTGTAATTCTTTCTTTGCCATAATAAATCCTATTTATAATTTCAACATTTTGGTTTCCGATTTACGATTTTATCCTAAACCGTAAATTGCAAATCCTCCATTATTTCAATCCCAAAGCCTTGGAAATAATAGCCTGCCGTGCAAACACACCGTTACGGGCTTGTTCGAAGTAATAAGCTTTCGGATTTTCATCCACATCGACATCGATCTCATTTACACGAGGCAGCGGATGCAGGATACGCATATTCTCTTTTGCATTAGCCAACATAGCATTTCTCAGGATATACACATTTTTTACTTTTTCGTACTCCAATGGATCGGCGAATCGTTCCCGTTGTACACGGGTCATATACAGAATATCGGCTTTACCGATCACTTCGTCCAGTTCGGTATGTTCATAATAAGGGATATTCAATGCTTTTAAATGCAGTTTATAAGCTTCCGGCATCTGCAAGGATTCAGGAGCGACAAAATGGAACGTCGGATGGAAATGACTCATAGCTTGTAATAAAGAATGTACCGTCCGTCCGTATTTCAAATCCCCGACCATACAAATATCCAAATTTTCCAAAGTCCCCTGAGTTTTGTAAATAGAATAAAGATCGAGCATTGTTTGCGAAGGATGTTGGTTTGCTCCGTCTCCGGCATTTACCACAGGATGAACCGCAACTTCACTGGCATATCTAGCAGCCCCTTCTACCGGATGCCGCATCACGATCAAGTCAGCATAATTATCTACCATCTTGATCGTATCCTTCAGAGTCTCTCCCTTGGTGACACTCGAAGAAGAAGCATCTGTAAAACCGATAATACGCCCCCCCAAACGGTTGATCGCAGTCTCGAAACTCAACCGGGTACGGGTAGAAGGTTCAAAAAATAAGGAAGCCACTACTTTACCTTCCAATAAACGCTGATTCGGATTGGCTTCGAATTCAGAAGCCAGTTTCAGTACTTCCAGAATCTCTTCTTTGCTGTAATCTTCGATGGATACTAAGCTGTGTGTGTTCATATCGCTATATTTAATGTTTGTTGACTAACAGACAAAAAAAAACCAACAAGTCTAACGACAATGTTGGTTTAATAAATCTTTATCAATAAATCGGCGATTCTGTCTGAAATGCTCGACAGTATGTTTAAAAATTCCGATATACAGATGTTCTGATTTCATATCAGAGCTCAAAAGTATATAAAAATTTTATATCCGTAAAATTTTTATCGCTCAAAAATGAAAAATTCCGAAAAATAGCCATAACCCTCACCCCAACTGTACGATCCGATCGACAATATCGTGAGCGACTTCCTTTTTACTTTTCAGTTCATATTGCCATTGCACCTCATTCCGGTCGATGATAGTCACCTTGTTGGTATCATAACCGAAACAGGCATTGCTATCTTTCAAACTATTTAAAACGATCAGGTCGAGATTCTTTTTGTGCAGTTTCCGCAGGGCATTTCCTGTTTCATCGTCCGTTTCGAGGGCAAACCCCACCAATACCTGTCCCTTTTGTTTCCGGCGCCCCAATTCGGCCGCAATATCACAGGTCGGCTTCAATTTCAACACCAGCTCTTCTTCCCCTCTTTTTAACTTCAGGTCTGCCTTCCGGTCGGGAGTAAAATCGGCCACAGCCGCACAGGAAACGATAATATGACTGTCTTCCGCATAGTTCATCACCTGTTCGAACATCTCCGCAGCCGATTCTACATTTATCCGCCGAATCGCCGGATGTTCGGTTTGCCGGGAAACAGGTCCGGCGACCAAAACCACTTCAGCTCCCCGGGCAGCGAACTCCTCAGCCAAGGCAAACCCCATCTTACCCGAAGAGTAATTCCCGATAAAACGGACCGGATCGATCTTTTCATAAGTAGGCCCTGCCGTCAACAATACCTTTTTACCCAGCAGATCACCCTGTCGTTCAAAATAACGATGGATAGAAGCGACGATCTCTTCCGGTTCAGCCATTCTTCCCTTGCCCACCAAACCGCTTGCCAGTTCACCGGCAGCAGGCTCGATCACCCGAACCCCGTAACTTTGAAGAATGTGCAGGTTCTGTCGGGTAGCAGGATGACGATACATATCCAGGTCCATCGCCGGAGCAACCATTACCGGACATTTGGCCGACAAATAGGTCGTCAGCAACAAATTATCGGCTATACCGTGGGCCATCTTTCCCAAGGTATTCGCTGTCGCCGGAGCAATCAGGTATAAATCGGCCCAAAGCCCCATATCCACATGAGAATGCCAATCTCCGTTTTCCGGATTATAAAACTCTACCATCACCGGATGTTTGGACAATGTAGCCAAAGTCAATGGAGTAATAAATTGTTTGGCCAATTCCGTCATCACCACCTTTACTTCTGCCCCTTCTTTCACTAACAGACGCACCAGAGAAGCCGCTTTATATGCTGCTATACTACCGGTTATCCCAACGATAATATGCTTTCCTTTCAACATCGTGAAAAAACAATTATTTCTAGATTTATGAATTACGAGTTTTCTTATTAACTAAAAATGTACCAATGTATCCTCCTTATTATCGGTACATTGGTACATTTACAAAACTGTACATCAAAATCACTGTTTAGAGCGATTTTTTCTCTTCTGTTTTTTTCTCCGTTGCCGGATTTCTGAAATAGATCTGCCCATCTTCGAATTCCTGGGTAGCAATAAGCACCGGTTTTGGGATCCGCTCATAAAATTTGGAGATTTCAATCTGTTCCCGATTTTCAAAAATCTCTTCCAGATTATCGGTATAGGAAGCAAACTCCTGCAACTTACGACTCAGTTCCTCCTTCATCTCGACAGCAATCTGATTAGATCTTTTGGCAATAATGGCCACAGCCTCATAAATATTATTATCGGCTTTTGCAGCCAATACGGCAGGGTTCCGTGTAATGGTGTTATTAGGTGCTTTTACCTTTTTAAAATCTACCATAATTGATTTATGTATTAATATTTATCTAATTAATCTTCGAACTTATAATTTTCCAAATAGGCCTCGATATCCTCATACATCTTCTTTACGTCGGCAGCATATCTGCTGTTCGGATATTCATCGGCAAAGTAATAATACTCTTCCCGGGCATTGTTATATCGTTCCACTTTCTTATCTTCGACACTATTCACCGCCATCTGATATTTCGATACGAACAACATATACATAATCTCTTCCCGGTATTTGGAGCCCGGATAATCCTTCAGACAATTCTGCAAACTGATAACAGCCGCTTTGTAATGTTCACGCAGGTAATAGTTTTTCGCACTCAAATAAGCTTTGTAAGAAAGCTTATCCCGCATTTCATCCATATAGGTATTTACCTTATCTTTTCGCATACTATACGGATAACGACTCAGATAAAGCTGGAATTCCCGGATAGCTTTTTCGGTAACCTGCTGATCCAAACGTGGTTTCGGGGAAGCTTTATAATCGCAAAATCCCATCATATAAAGACATTCTTCAGCAAATGAACTTTCCGGATAAGTCTGGATAAACTGCTTGAATAAATCGGAGGCAATCTGATAATCTTTCATATTATAACTACAAAAAGCCCGGTAATAAGCAATATTCTGAGCTTTTGCCTGCCCGACAAATACAGAACGGACACCATCCAACAAATTCATTGCTCTCTGATAATCGCCCTTGTTATAATACTCGATCGCTTTTTTATAGACCAGGTTGTAATCATTGCTTTTCAGCAGGCTTTGATACTCCCCGCAAGACGTCATAAGCACAATTACCAGTAAAAATCCCCAAAATTTCTTCATAAACGGAACGCTTTTTTTGCATCATGCAAAGATAGAGGAAAAAACAAAAAGTAAAAAGTAAAAGGTAAAAACTTTTCTGAGCTTCATTACTTTCAAGTATTTTTAATATTTACTCTCCACTTTTCACTAACCCTTCATACGCATTCTTCTTCCTACTCTAAGTAATTATACGTATTATGGTACATCTTTTACCTTTTACCTTTTACCTTTTACCTTTATTTATTACTTTTGCCAAGTTAAAATACAGTATTCTACAAATTTTCAAAATATTATCGACGTGGACATTTTTGAAAGAGTAAAAAAACAAAGAGGTAATATCGGCCAGTATGCCAAAGAAGCACACGGCTATTTCGCATTTCCGAAATTGGAAGGAGAAATCGGTCCCCGGATGATGTTCCGCGGGAAAGAAGTGTTAAATTGGAGTTTGAACAACTACATCGGTCTGGCAAACGATCCGGAAGTCCGGAAAGTCGATGCAGAGGCAGCCGCTCAATGGGGGCTGGCTTACCCGATGGGAGCCCGTATGATGAGCGGTCAGACTTCCCGTCATGAATACCTGGAATCACAGTTAGCCGATTTCGTCGGTAAACCGGACGCATTCCTGTTAAATTTCGGCTATCAGGGCATGATTTCTATCATCGACTCACTGACTTCACGTTTCGACTGTATCGTTTATGACGCGGAGTCCCATGCTTGTATCATGGACGGTTTGCGTCTGTCGCCGGCCAAACGTTATGTATACGTACACAACGATATGAGCAGCCTGCGCAAACAGCTCGAACATGCCACGAAATATGTAGCGACTACCGGTGGAGGTATTCTGGTGGTTACAGAAGGCGTATTCGGAATGGCAGGAGATTTAGGTAAATTAGATGAAATCACTGCTTTAAAATCTGAATTCAATTTCCGCTTGCTGGTCGACGATGCCCATGGATTCGGAACAATGGGACCGACAGGTGCCGGTACAGGTGAACATTTCGGTGTTCAGGATAAAGTGGACCTTTATTTCGGTACTTTTGCCAAAGCTATGGCAGGTTTCGGCGCTTTCGTCGCCACAGATGAAGATGTATGTATGTCTTTGCGTTATACCATGCGTTCACAAATGTTCGCAAAATCCCTGACTATGCCGATGGTCGAAGGAGCGATCAAACGTCTCGAGATGCTGAAAAGCCAACCGGAAAGACGCGAAAAGTTGTGGACCATCGCTCATGCTTTACAAAACGGTCTTAAAGCAGACGGTATGAATATCGGTATCACCAACTCGATGGTTACTCCGGTATATCTTTCCGGTAGTGTTGCCGAAGGGATGCAAGTCGTATTCGACCTGCGTGAAAATTACAATATTTTCTGTTCGATCGTCGTATATCCGGTTATTCCGAAAGGACAATTATTGCTCCGCCTGATTCCGACTTCTATGCATACACTCGAAGATGTAAAATATACCATCAAGGCATTCAAGAATGTGGCAGAAAAACTGGCTAAGGGAGAATACAACAAAGAACTTCTGATCGACGCTAGTAAGCTCTAAAAAAATCAGGGATTAAAGATTCGGATCTATTTCCTCTGTTCTTTAATCCCTGTTTTTTACACCTTGATCATTTCACCCCCAGGTAAAGCCGGGTTTATTCTCATTTTTTATATTTCAAAACCTCAGGCATCAATGCTTTTATCTGCTCTATACGATGGGCATCCGAAGGGTGTGTAGACATAAACTCCGGTGGTTTTTGTCCCGATCCTGCAGAAGCCATCCGGGTCCAGAAAGGAATCGCCTCTTCCGGATTATATCCGGCAATCGTCATAAAAATCAATCCCAAACGATCGGCTTCCAACTCATGCTTCCGCGAAAAAGGCAAGATCACACCGTAATTAGCCCCTAAACCGATAGCAGTCCCCAAGAGTGCCTGAGTCGGCTCCGATTTTTCTTTTAAAGCGTATGCAGCAGCAGTACTTCCAGCCTGTATCAACATCTGCTGACTCATCCGTTCGTTTCCATGCCGGGCAATCGCATGAGCAATCTCATGTCCCATCACAACAGCCAAACCATCATCATTTTCACAAACCGGCAAAATTCCTTCATACACGACCACCTTCCCTCCGGGCATACACCAGGCATTCATTTCAGGACTCTGTACCAGATTGAATTCCCACTGGTACCCTTCGATCTGCTTTTCCAATCCCTGAGATTTCAAGTAAGCTTCTACAGCGGCAGCAATCCGCGTCCCCACTTCCTTCACGCGACGGGTATCGTCTGTACGGGTAGATAACTTATTTTCTTTTAAAAAATCTCCATACGAAGTAAGACTCATCTGCATCATTTCACTTTCGGGCAGGAGTATCACTTGCTTCCGCCCGGTCAAAGGCACTGAAGCACACTGTACGAACAAGGTCAAAATCCCGACAATAACAGTTAATCTAAAGACTCTCATCGTTTCATCTTTTTTTTAATTCTCCAGGGTATATTGAGTTTAACGTTACATAAAAAAACAGGTTACAGGTTTAAAAACACATCCTCAAACCCATAACCTGTCCTATGCCATCCCTTTCGGGGAAATATATCTAAATAATCAACATCGCATCTCCGTATGTACCGAACCGATATTTCTCTTTTACGGCCAGATCATAAGCTTTCATCACCAGATCATAACCACCGAAAGCAGCCACCATCATCAAAAGAGTCGAATAAGGTAAATGGAAATTAGAAATAAAAGCATCCGGCACACTAAAATCATAGGGAGGGAAAATAAATTTATTTGTCCATCCATCATATTCGGTCAAACGGCCTTTGGTCGTTACACAACTTTCCAACGTCCGTACAACGGTCGTGCCTACTGCACAAATCTTATGGCGTTCGTCTTTCGCATCATTGACAATTTTCACGGTATCCCCCCCCACAATAATCTGTTCCGAATCCATTTTATGTTTTGTCAGATCTTCTACATCCACTTCCCGAAAATTCCCTAAGCCAACGTGCAAGGTGATATAAGCAAAATCGATTCCTTTGATTTCCATGCGCTTCATCAGCTCACGACTAAAATGCAAACCGGCTGTCGGGGCAGCAACAGCTCCTTCATAGCGGGCAAAGATCGTCTGATAACGTTCTTCGTCTTCCGGCTCCACTTTACGTGTAATCGTACGCGGCAGCGGAGTCTCGCCCAAGCCATACAGCAACTTCTTAAACTCATCGTATTCTCCGTCGAACAAGAAACGCAACGTCCGTCCACGAGAGGTGGTATTGTCGATGACTTCGGCAACCAAACTATCGTCTTCCCCGAAATACAATTTATTACCGATTCTGATCTTTCGTGCCGGATCCACCAAAACGTCCCAAATCCGCAGATCCCGATTCAATTCCCTCAACAAAAAGACTTCGATTTCAGCACCGGTTTTTTCCTTATTCCCATATAAACGGGCCGGAAAAACCTTGGTGTCGTTGAAAACGAATACATCCTTCTCATCAAAATAATCGATAACATCCTTAAATACCTTATGTTCGATCGTTCCTGTCTTCCGGTCGACTACCATCAAACGACATTCGTCCCGATTAGCAGAAGGGTGTTGAGCGATTAATTCCGGCGGTAATTTATATCTGAATTTTGATAATTTCATCTCTGCACTATTTAAATTAAACTCTTATCAAGTCATTTTAACATCCTGGTTTATACCAACAAGACATTGGAATATCTCCTTCTGTCTTTATGGAAATACCCCTGGCCTAATAAACGGCGCAAGTTACAACTTTGTTTGTAAAAACGCAACCAAATCCTCCATTTTATTTGCATCTTCCACCTGAAAACTTCCGATCTTTGTGCGGCGTAAACCTGCCAAGTAAGCCCCACTCTCACAGGCCTGACCGATATCGTTGGCCAAAGACCGGATATAAGTCCCTTTACTACAATTGATTCTTAACGTTAAATCAGGAAGATTAAAATCGATGACCTCCAATTCATTCACCACCACTTGACGTGCAGGCATCTCGATCTCATTCCCTTTGCGCGCCTTTTTATAAGCCCGGTCACCATCTACCCGGATAGCAGAATACGCCGGAGGGACCTGAGTAATGACTCCCCGAAACCGCTCCAGTACCCGATCTAAATAAGGGCGATCGATATGCCGATAAGGGAAATCCCCTTCCGGCAAAGTCTCTAAATCGAAAGACGGAGTCACAGCCCCGTAACATAGCGTCGCCACATATTCTTTTTCCTGAGCCATATAATCTTCAATCCGTTTCGTCCACTTTCCGGTACAAACAATCACCAAACCCGTCGCTAAAGGATCCAGAGTTCCGGCATGTCCCACTTTGATCTTCCCACAAGCAGACTTCAAACACCAACGAATTTTATTCACGACATCGAAAGAAGTCCATTTCAGAGGTTTATCTACCAGAATCAGAGCACCCGAATGAAAATCACCTTCTTCATTAAACAATATCTTACACACAATTTTTATATTTTCGAACCAAACCGAACAAGCGTAAAAATCATTCTATCACAAGCCCGTTTTCACTGCTCTCAATGAACAAACAAAATGATAATGCCTACTACAAAACAATATACGGCAAACCAGATCAACTTTCCTTTCTTCACCAGATTCAGCATCCAGCTACAAGCTATATATCCGGAAATAAAAGCAGCCAGGAAACCGACAACCAGCGCCAACATCGAAATACCACTCTCTGCAGGTGCAAAACCACCTTTCATCATGTCCAGAAAAGCCTCTCCCAAGATAGGTACCAACACCATCAAAAAAGAAAATCTCGCTACATTTTCTTTATTATTCCCCAGCAGAATCCCCGTAGCGATGGTGGAACCGGAACGGGACAAACCAGGCAATACGGCACAAGCCTGAGCCACTCCGATGATAAAAGCATCCCGAAAAGATATATCCGTCTTTAAACGGGGACGAGCGTAGTAAGCAAAGGCCAACAAACAGGCAGTAATTAAAAGAGCAACTCCCACGACCAATAATCCGGAACCGAAGAGAGCTTCCACATAATCTTTAAAGAAAACACCTACAATAGCCACAGGAATCATAGATAATGCGATTTTGGCAATATAAATGGTTTCCGGATTCCAGGAAAACCGAAAAAGACCTTTCAAAAGATCCCAAATCTCATTCCTCAACACCACAATCGTACTACAAACGGTCGCCGCATGAACGGCCACTGCAAAAGTCAGATTTTCTTCTCCCTGTATGCCGAAAAGCGTACTGAAAATCTGAAGATGCCCGGAGCTACTAACGGGCAAAAATTCTGTCAATCCCTGAATCAATCCAAGGACCAATGCTTCTAACCAAGTCATCATTTCTTATCCAACAATTTTATACCTAATCTTTCGTCCCTTCTTCCATTTCCTTTTTAGGCTTCCGCATAATCGCCCAAAAAACAAATCCAAAACCGATCAACACCACAATCGGAGCCAGCGTGATCCGACGGAAACTAAAAATATCATAATTAAACTCAGCCGGATTATCGGAACCTCCCCCCATCATCAAAATAAATCCCAGAATGATGATCCCGAAACCGATCAAAATCATCTTATAACTACTCACAGGAATCGGGAAATCGATCTTTTTTCCGGAAGTAGTATTTTTCAAATTATTCTTCACCATATTTTTAGTTTTGTTTTAATTGTACAAATCGTTCATGTCTTTATTCAGATATCTGGCAACCGACATCCAGGAAGAAACCAAAGAAAGCAATATACCGCAAACCATAACAAAAGCAACCATGATAATGATCAATTCTTTATTCATCAGATTGACTACACTCCCCACTTCTTTTTGCAAAAAGAATATGGCAGCCAAAAGAATCAGATTAGCGATCATACTCCCAAAGAAACCGAACCAAACACTATTTTGAATAAAAGGCTTACAAATAAAGAAAGGTTTTGCCCCGACAAGCTGCATCGTTTTAATCAGAAAACGCTGCGAATATACGGACAAATGGATGGTATTCCGGATCAAGGTAAAAGAAATCAGCATCAGTGCAGCCCCTGCTATCAACAGGATCAGACTGATACGCCGAACATTTTCATTGATCATATGCACCAAAGACTTCTGATAAGACACCTCCTGCACCAATTCGTTTTTTAATAAGCTCTTCTCGATAACAGTCAAGGAATCGTTATTGGCGTAAACGGGATTCAGCTTGATTTCTACCGAAGGCAAAAGCGGGTTATACCCCAATACGCCCTCGAAATCTTCTCCCAACTCCTCTTTAAATTCACGGGCAGCCTCCACTTTACTAATAAATACCGAAGACGAGACAAAAGGCTTTGTGTCCAGAATCTTTTGCATCTTTTTGATCTCGGCTTCATTTACATTATCCTTGACAATAATAGAAAAACCGATATTTTGTTTTACATGATCAGAAACCAATTTTGCATTCAGCAAAATGAACACTAAAATACCAACGACAACCAAAACCAGTGATATACTGAGTGTTGACACAAAATAGGAGCCTGCAATTCTCTTTTTTCTCTGACCAGTCATCTATCATTTGCATTTAAAAACACGACAAATATAGCAATTATATCCAATTATTTTTTACAAAATGTTTGTACAAACTAAAAAACGCCTTATATTTGCACTCGCAAAACAAAAAAAGTTCTTTAAACAGATGCGAAAATAGCTCAGTTGGTAGAGCACGACCTTGCCAAGGTCGGGGTCGCGGGTTCGAGTCCCGTTTTTCGCTCTCTCGCAAGAGGATGCTCGAGTGGTGGAATCGGTAGACACGCAGGACTTAAAATCCTGTGGCCATTGCGGCCGTGCGGGTTCAATTCCCGCCTCGAGTACAATTAATAATCAAAGAGTTAGATCAGATCTAACTCTTTTTTATTACTATTTTATTTGTTTCAAAAAGTGATCCAAAACACATTATCCCTTCTATTCTTATTTCACAATAACAATTCCCCCTCCCGACAGAATCGTCAAGGAAAGTTCTTTATTTTTACTCAAAGTCACTTCCCGGGTATAAACATTACGTTTCAGGTCGTCATTATAAAGGGTCACCCGATTGCCTTTGGCAAACATCGGAAGTTGTATTTTCAGCTTCAACGGTTCTTTTTGGGCATTCACCCCGGCGACATACCATTTATCCCCATGTCTGCGAGCCAGAATACAATATTTCCCCGGATAGCCGTCGATAAATACAGTCTCATCCCAGGTAACAGGTACTTGTTTCAGAAACTCCAGGCAAATTTGGGAAGCATCGGTCAGATTATTAGGGGCTAAAGCAAAATTCTGTATCGGATTCTGAAACAAGACGGTAGTAGCCAACTGGAAAGCATCTGTTGTCCGGCGGATATTACCTCCATCGTTGGTACGATTCAAGCGTTTATTGAGGAAACAGCCTCCGAATTCCATACAACCGACACTATTCCGGATAAACGGATGCAGACAGGCATTGAAAGCCTCCTCATCACAAAAATGCTGCTGGAAAATCAGGTTCTCGGAAGCCAGTACTGCCTCACTTCCCACATAATTGGGATACATTCGCTCCCACCCCCTGGGCAAGGTGCAACCGTGAAAAATAACCATCAATCCACAATCATCCGCATCGCTCAGAATAGCTTCGTACAACCTCATAGTCTCCTGCTTATCCCCTCCGAAAAAGTCTACTTTAATTCCCTTCACTCCCAGACTTTCGAGCCACCTCATTTCCCGCTTACGGACAATCGGATTGTCCATACAATTCACAGGACTTTGAACAATATCGTTCCAATATCCGCTGGAACTATACCATAAAAATATATCTACCCCCTTCCTATGGGCATAATCCGCCAAAGACTTCATCTTTTCCCGGCCGATCGTCCGATCCCACCAGTTATCTATCAATACATATTCATATCCCATTGCAGCTGCCACATCGATGTACCTCACCTGATCCTCATAATTGATACTTCCATCCTGCCACAAAATCCAGCTCCAGGTTCCACGCCCGAAACGATAATCGTGAACCGTTTCGTAAAGTGGCTCCACGACGTCCCAAATGACCGTCGTTTCCACAATAGGCTTCAGATTATCCCCTACAGTAATGGTACGCCAGGGAGTTGTACCGGGCAAAGCCAATCCCGGGGCCACCGTTCCATTCCCATTATTCTCTTCGGGCATCGGAAAATCAAGGATATATAATCCACCTTCTCCGGCATCACTCAAACGAGAACCACAATAGCGGCTGTCCACACCCGTCTCACTGATCAAAGCCCAACCATCACAACCAATACGAAAAAGGCAAGGAAAAGTATAACCATGTCCATATCGAGAAGGTTCGTTCATCGGAACATCCACCCTATACTCCTCCTCATAACTGGGTTTTGTACGCATCCATCCGATCATGGCATCACTTTGCGGACACAGAAAAGTAGTCGTATATGCCGGAAAATCAAAACCCGTCGCTTCTCTTTCCACCACACAACTTCCTGCCTCCTTTCGGGGAATTACATATCGGAAAGCGATATCGTTATTACTCACCCGGAAAACGACATCTATCTCCTGCTTATCAGCATTCGCAAAAGTACAAATCAACTCATTCGCCTGATAGTGTATCTCTGATTTCTTGATCTTGTTCTGAGTATATGTTTTATCGATCCGACTTGTCTTTTGCCCAATCCAATTCATATTCCGGCTAAAATCCCCGATATCGGTCACCACCCCCAAAGGGGAATCTTCCAGAATTGTCTTTTCTTTGTAAGTGACAGAATAAACCGGTTTTCCCTGCTTCAAGGCCACATTCACTTTCAGATGAGAGTCAGGTCCAATTACCTCAGTCTGCTGAGCCCATTCTGGAACGGCAATCCACACCAGCAAGCAGTATTTCAGATATTTTTTCATGTCTTTAAAATAATTTACATGCAGGACAAAGATAATATCTCCGCTATACAAAACAAGGATTAATCCTTATAAATTAACGTAACAGTATTCTATACACTTTAATTTTCCGGTATATTGATCATTTTGTCATTACTTAGAACTGTCAAAATGGCAAATATCGGATATGGCATAAATTTTGTAATTAACAAATAAAAAGCATAATGAATTATCAATATTAAATATAAAAAACAATGATTTCTGAAAAACTACAAAATGCGATCAATGAGCAGATTACTGCTGAAATGTGGTCTTCCAACCTGTATTTGTCCATGTCTTTCTATTTCGCTTGCGAAGGTTTTGACGGCTTTGCCCATTGGATGAAAAAACAATCTCAGGAAGAACTGGAGCATGCCTATACCATGGCTGATTACGTTACAAAGCGGGGAGGAAAAGCCAAAGTAGATAAAATAGACGTTGTTCCTCAAGGGTGGGGTAGTCCTTTGGAAGTATTCCAACATGTCTATGAACATGAATGCAAGGTTTCAAAAATGATCGACAATCTGGTTTCTATCGCTTCTGCAGAAAAAGACAATGCAACCCAAGACTTTCTGTGGGGATTCGTACGCGAACAAGTTGAAGAAGAAGCAACAGCACAAGGAATTGTCGACAAATTGAAAAAAGCCGGTGATACAGGTCTTTTGTTCATCGATGCCCAACTGGCTAAGCGATAAAGACCTCAGCATAAAAAACTGCCTGAATGATGAAGTGCGCCCTAAAAGTCGAACAAGAATTTTTAAGGCGCACTTCAAAGTATCAGACAGCTTCGTCTTCCTTATACACATCGGTTACTTCATCTTTTCAGATATTCATATCAACTATATGGGAATATAAAACAGAAGATTATTCGTAAACTTTACTTTTTACAATCACATTTACAGATGATGACCGGAGCCTCGGGGAAATCGACGGGAATCCAGGTGGCATTATTGAGGTAATTGGTTATAGTCGTCATACCGACCAGCATGACCAAATCAACCAGACAAGCATCCGTATATCCGGCTTGATAGAAACGGCCGATCATCTCAGGGCCTACCTTGCCCCGATTCGTAACCAGCTCACAAGTAAAATCCACTAAGGTATCCAACTTTTCATCCCAAGTGACATTTCCTTTACGGATCGCTTCGATTTGCTTATCGCTCAAACCGGCCTCTTTAGCCAAAGCCGTATGCGCTGCCAAACAATAAGGATTCTGATTTACCTGACTAGTCACCAAATGAATCGCTTCCGTCTGAATTCGGTCAAATACCGTAGAAACATCCATAAAATCCATAAATCGTTTCAAGGCAGTTTCGGAACGGGTCATGAAGGCATACACATTCGGAACAAAACCCATTGACTGCTTTAATGCAAATAGCAATTTACGATCATGTTCCAATACTTCTTCCATCCGGGGTACTTTAAATTCTCTTCTCATCAGTTTTATTTTTGGGGATTATACGAAAATTGAAAAATAAAGTTGAATTTTTACCGCAATATGGAAACTTTTAAAATTGCTTTACGTTTATTTCACAGATAAAACATACCATAAATTTGGAAAAAAAGAAAAAGGAGTATTGGAGAACAGAGGAAGGCAGAATGAAAGTATACTCTTCTTTTCTCCATTGTTTTTAAAGAACGGTACCCGCAGGTATCCACAAACTTAATGTACATAAAACGACAAAAGAACAACTTAAAAAATTTGATAAACTAAAATTTATCGTCCCGATAAATTTATCCATATGCTAAACTAACCCAACCAATAGTATCGTACAGATACATACGACAGAAACCGGAAATTATTCCGGTTTCTTTTTTTCCTGCTTCAGAAATATTTTCTTTAAATTACTTACCTTTGTATTCAATACATTATACTGCAACCATGAAAAATAAAAACATACTGATTCTGATTATTTCCTTCATCATTTTGCTCGTTGCCTGCTCGGCTCTATCTATGAGTGCGGTAGCCAGTAATTACCGTTACACCTGGGTAGCCATGAACCCTTGGAATGGAGTCGAAGGTATTGCCTTTACCGTGGGTTATTTTTTGCATACCGGCAAAACCGTCAGTATGCTGATTACAATCGGCTTACTCCTCGTAATCTGGTGGCGGCTCTACGCTCTTATTCACCGGACCTTCATCAGATAATCTTCATCAGGAAGTCAATACATCACTCATGCACATTGATAAATTCATTTGTTTTGTGTAAGTTTGCAACTTCTAAAAACGACAGAGATCGGGTCATTTGATCATCCGGTAATTTCGTGATTCAGTAATTTAGCAACTCATCTATTATGAGAAAAGACGAAAGATATAACAAACGTGGTGTGTCAGCTTCCAAGGAAGACGTCCACAATGCGATAAAAAACATCGACAAAGGAGTATTCCCCCGGGCTTTTTGCAAAATCGTACCGGATTATCTGGGAGGAGATGAAGCTTATTGCAACATCATGCATGCAGACGGAGCAGGAACAAAGTCTTCGTTAGCCTATATGTATTGGAAAGAGACCGGAGATCTCTCCGTTTGGAAAGGAATTGCCCAGGATGCACTGATTATGAACATAGACGACCTTTTATGTGTCGGTGCAGTAGACAATATTCTGTTATCTTCCACGATCGGCCGGAATAAAAACCTGATCCCGGGAGAAGTCATTGCTGCCATTATCAATGGAACAGAAGAATTACTGGAAGAATACCGGAAACTAGGTGTAAGCATCTATTCTACAGGTGGGGAGACAGCCGATGTCGGTGATCTGGTACGCACGATCATTGTAGATTCAACAGTTACTTGCCGGATGAAACGGAAAGATGTCATCGACAACGCCAACATTCGCCCGGGAGATGTCATTATAGGCCTTTCTTCGTACGGACAGGCTACTTATGAAACCGAATATAACGGCGGAATGGGTTCTAATGGCTTGACTTCGGCCCGTCATGATGTATTTGCAAAATATCTGGCTCAAAAATACCCCGAAAGTTATGACAATAATGTACCGGAAGAATTAGTATATGCAGGGAAATGCCTATTGACGGACTGTGTCGAGGGAGTAGGTATGAATGCAGGAAAATTGGTTTTATCTCCGACCCGTACTTACGCTCCGGTAATAAAACAAATTCTGGACAAATACCGTTACCAGATTCATGGGATGATTCACTGTTCAGGAGGAGCCCAGACTAAAGTGATGAATTTTGTCGAGAATATGCATATTGTAAAAGACAATCTTTTCCCCGTACCTCCTTTATTCCGGTTAATCCAGGAACAATCGGGTACGCCTTGGGAGGAAATGTACAAAGTGTTCAACATGGGTCATCGTATGGAAGTTTATGTCGACGAGGAATTGGCAGAAGAAATTATCGCTATCTCAAAGAGTTTCAATATCGATGCCCAAATCGTCGGTCGTTGCTACGACAATGACGAAGGCGAAGGAAATAAGCTTACCATACTCAGCGAATTCGGGAAATTCATATACTGAACGGTAGGTTTGATTCGTAAATTTTATATATAAAACGAAAGGATGCCCTTCTGGAGCATCCTTTTATCATTCCTTCAAATCTTCCCGCATTTGCAGCAAAGTATCCATTAATAACGGAATATTCTCCTTTACTGTATTAAAAATAACATCTGCATCCACTTCAAAATAGTGATGTACAATTATATCACGCATTCCCATCACTTCACGCCATGGTATTTGTGGGTAATAAATGAGCAAATTGCCTGCTGTTAATTTATCCAGATTCTTTATACTTTCACCAGTAGCAATCAATTTCATACAAACTCCATCCAGTAATAAAGTTCCTGTAGCAGAATCCAGAAAATCATTAGTACAATGAATATTTTCAGTTCGTTGCTGAATGACTTCCAGAGATTCTATCACTTTGTCAAGCAAATGCAAAACTTTTACATCATACATAAATAGCTTCCTCTTGAATGGTTTGCTTTAATACCTCATCCATTTTTTCACGCACACGAACCAAATCTACCGGACGTCCCAATAAAGCTTCTAATTCATATTTGATACGAACTAATGTAAACAACGTAGGCGCCTCTCCTTCATAGCAAATATCAATGTCACTATTTTCAGTCTGTTCACCCCTGGCAACACTCCCAAATATCCCCATGCGTTTAATGTGATAAACAGAAGCATGGGTTTGCATGTAGACTGCCAGTAGTTGTATATATTCATTGATAGATTTCATAAAATATCATCTGGTTCATATTCACAAATATAAGAATTATCTGACAGTTAGACAATATGTTTATTCAGCCTGTTTTTCTTTTTTATAAAACTACAAAATCGTCTACTCTGTCAATTCGGGAAATTTATATACTGAACGGTAGGTTTGATTCGTAAATTTTATATATAAAACGAAAGGATGCCCTGCAAAGAGCATCCTTTTTATTGTTCTAATCAATTATATAGAGCTGTTAGCTTCTTCACTATATGATAAAAGAACTTTTCTGACTTTGTAATGATCCAGGCCGGCTCAGGGTGACAAAGTAAACCGGCCGGAAAGGCAAACGATCTTACAGAAAAACTTACATGAATACATTCTTACCTTTTCGAGACAATTTGGTAGAAAATATAACCGAACTTCGTCATTGCATCAAAAACAAGCAACTACCCTTTCCATGCATTTATAGATTCCAGCAAATTTTTATATCCATTCTTTGCTCTGTCATCCGCAGTATCCACACATTGCCGGACGTATGTCACCATCTGCTTTTTCACCTCATCCGGTGCATTTACAGCAAAATATCGCAATAACACATCCAGATTCAAACGTAATTTTGCATCAGGTAAACGAACTACCTCCTCGGTATAACACTTCATCAAAGCTTTCCAGTTCCGGTCCAGATAACAGGTAGTCAGCCGATCCAGATAAACCAAAGAATAATCAGCCCTGAAACCGGTATTTCTCACGGATTCGCAAACTTTCATAAAATCTTTCTCCTGCATTCTACCCGCCAGATAATCTATATAAAGGGGAAAAATCAGCCGTTCCGTTTTATTTTCCAATCCCTGAGTGTCAATGTTCACAAAATCTTTCCAATTATCCAAAATAAATCGGAAAACAGGATGCTCAACCCGATCGGCAAAATGCTCAGATAATTTCCAGACTTCCGGATACAGTTCTTTTTTCCCTTTCACCTCCCTCAAATAACTTTCGACATCAGTATTAAATGTATTCAGT
>NZ_LARE01000203.1:0-449 GCF_000980245.1 Odoribacter sp. N15.MGS-14 | reverse complement strand
AGGAAATAACTTCCTCTTACCTATCCTTAACCATAACCTTTTGGTTAAGCCCTCGACCGATTAGTAACAGTCAGCTTCACGTATTACTACGCTTCCACCTCTGCCCTATCTACCTCGTCGTCTTCAAGGGGTCTTACTACTTGCGTATGGGATATCTCATCTTGAGGGGGGCTTCACGCTTAGATGCCTTCAGCGTTTATCCCGTCCCGGCTTGGCTACTCTGCCATGAGCCTGATGGCTCAACAGATACACCAGAGGCCAGTCCACCCCGGTCCTCTCGTACTAAGGGCAGCTCCTCTCAAATATCCTACGCCCGCGCCGGATAGGGACCGAACTGTCTCACGACGTTCTGAACCCAGCTCGCGTACCGCTTTAATGGGCGAACAGCCCAACCCTTGGGACCTACTTCAGCCCCAGGATGCGATGAGCCGACATCGAGGTGCCAAACC
>NZ_LARE01000136.1:0-1760 GCF_000980245.1 Odoribacter sp. N15.MGS-14 | reverse complement strand
AAATCGGTAGAATCCAGCACGGTAATTTCAATATCATGAGAAGGTATGAAATTTTTTAAAAAGTTGTTTTTTGTATTCTGAGATCTATTGCATGAGAAAAGCAGGAATAAATGACAGAGTAAGATAAAATATGGACTCTTCATCATACTAGGTATTTTAATCAAAATATCAAATAAAGTTCTGGACACATAGTAATAAATACTCTATATCCAGAACATACTATATTTCTCTATAAACTAATAACAATTTAATCCTACATCTATTGCATGTTTTTCAACCCAACCTCTTCCTTGATAACCAGGGCAAAAATGGCTTTGTCCATCATTAATATATCCTGTTTTATCTCCAGGATTATTGGGATCGGCAGGTACGCTATAATCATAATATAGACAACCATGTTCTTCTTCCGGACATTTAACACAAATGCATGAATATTCACCTGCAGCAGAAGCAGAACTTACTTCCAATAAAGTCTTCAAATTGACTTTATTTTCATGATCGGCTGTTAAACGAGATTCAACCATATTCATTATGGTTAGGATAAATAAAATTCCTAATAAATATTTTTTCATAATATTGTAATTTATAATTCTCTCAATATTCTCACTCATTTATACAATATAATCTTCACCTAGTGATAATTATAACAATATATTTACTTACATGATAGCCTCTCTTTCTTTTTACGTTATTTTCTCCTGAATTCTCATCAGTTTGTTTTCAATTTTTACCCCATCAGATGATATTCAGCAATAAAGATCAGTTTAATTATTGGGAAAATGAAACATTTGACACAAAGTTTTGTCCTATATTTGTCCCATGAATTGTTAAATCTGGCCAGAAAAACCCAATATCATGCAAAGAAAATTCGAATAAAGAATGCAGTTAGCGGGTCCTTTATTTTTTTTCAATCCGGTTAAAACGGTAAGAGAAGGAAAGCATATAATAATCCTGCGTACTGGTCGAACTATCCATCCGGGTGTACAAATCGGTCACGGAATAGTGCACCTGGCTCCGGTCACGGAAGATATCGTTGGCCCGGAATACCAATTCGGCCTGTTTCTTTTTACCGAATTTCTTACCCAATTCAAGGTTCAGACGATTATTCGACCGGCTGGTCACCGTCCCTGTTTTGTTCCAATAATAAGTATAAAAATAATCCCCGTGAGTTCATATAAAACGTAACTTACGAGGATTATTTTCAACTCATAAACTACTCATTCAGGATTTCATCCATTCCGGTTTTTTTCCGTCTTTCAGGTAATAATCATAAAATTCCATCACCCGGCGACTGTAATCCAGGCGGTTTTCCCATTTTTTCAAGTGATGTCCTTCACCTTTGTAGTTGAACAACCAAACAGGTTTATCCAAACGCCGGAGAGCCATGAAGAATTCTATACCTTGTTCCCACATGACGGAACCATCCTTATCATTGTGCATAATCAAAACAGGAGTCTGTACCTGAGGAAGAAAAAACAGGGGAGAATTCCGGATAAACTCTGTCGGCTTATCCCATAAAGTTCCTCCAATCCGGCTCTGAGTTTGTTCATATTGAAACATCCGACTTTTCCCGGATTCCCAACGGATTCCCCCATAGGCACTCGTCATATTTACCACCGGCGCACCAGAAACAGCTGCTTTAAACATATTTGTCCTGGTTACCAAAAAAGCAATCTGATAGCCTCCCCAACTATGTCCATTCAAGGCTATCCGGTCTTTGTCGATAAAATCATACCGATCTATCAAGCTCTTCACGCCGC
>NZ_LARE01000037.1:0-32068 GCF_000980245.1 Odoribacter sp. N15.MGS-14 | reverse complement strand
GCCTTCGAATACGAAATCTATATCATACCACCGGGACAAACGCGTGCAGATGTCCGTCAAGGCCATCTTGTCAAATTTGAAAATCCCGGCAGTCCACGAAGTAGCTAACTCCACATCGACCTCCAGGACCGTAATATCATCACCCCCCTCCTGAACCATGGCCTGTTTTCCCGGTTGCAATTGTACAGACCGGTGAGGAGTAACCACTTCCACCGCTCCGGAAATCAGGGTGGTAGTCGTCATTTTCTCGTCCTGGTAGGCAGTGACATTGAACTTGGTCCCCAACACTTTAATCTCCATATCGGTTACCGAAACGATAAAAGGCTTCTTTTCATCCCGGGCCACCTCGAAATATCCCTCACCCGACAACCGGACCGCCCGTTTATCACCGGTAAACTTTTCCGGATAAATCAACGAGCTTTCTGAATTCAACCACACTGTCGTTCCGTCTTCCAGGCGGATTTTATATTCTCCTCCGCGGGCTACTTCGATTTTTATGTCGGCCGGTTCAGTGGTAGCTTTCGATTCGATAGTACAGGCTTCAACATATTTCATCCAGGCTGTATCCTGTTCTTTTTCGTTTCCGAGGGCCACCTGCCGGCCATCGGGCAGGGACAATACCGCTTGTGTCTTTCCGGCTACCGGCACATCGTTCACAACAGACGATTCGGGAGGCCTGTTTTCCCGGGTGAATAAGACAGAAAACAGAACGATCATAAAGACTGCGGCAACCGAGGCTGACTGCCAAACCAAACGATGAATTTTGTGTTGCTGTATTTTACGCTGCGTACCCCGTATAAATCGTTCCGTATCAAACTCTGCCGCAGGGGAAATCGTCTGTGGTTTCGTCAAAAGCCTCCGGTAAAGCGCTGCATGCGCCTCCGATTCTTCCAGCCATTGGGAGAGTGCTTGCTGTTCTGCAGTGTCTAATTCGCCTATTTCCTGGCGCACGATGAGTTCAGCGATCTTTAATTCTCTCGTGTAATCTGTCATTATTCTATTTTTTATATTAATAACACTCATTAGGTGAAAAAGTATATATGACGAAGGAAAAATCTTTATCATATTTTTTAAAGACAACTTCTACCTCCAACAGAACAGTATCTTTTAGGCAATAAAACACTAAAACCTAAAAGTTTTAGTGTTTTATACATATTTACCCAAAATGTAGGTTCAATTTTTTTCTTTTTATTCCGATTTCGGGTTCTGTGTCGTCAGACACCACCGGTCGGGCATTCGGAGAATCTAACCGGACCCCCATTCCTGCTCCAAAGGTCTTCCGGCACAAACCCCGGCATCTACCGTTAGCGTAAACCGGCAAAGAAAGGATAAGGAAAATTTACAGAATAAAAACACCGGATCATCTCTATCGAAGTATGGATAGATGAGCTACTTTATCAGAATAATTTCCTGTAAGGCATTGATTTTGAAACCAATTTTACTACAAGAGATCGGAAAACCTCTGTTTCGTTGAAATTTATGGTTTCCAAGTCCGGTGGTGTCTGACGGAAACGTAACATAAAGTTTTTTATACAACTGCCAAAGTTTTTTGTCTAACTTTTAGGGTTCGCTTCAGTATCGAGACAGCTTGTTTTTATACCTGTACGATTTTACCGGACTTTACATACCATACATACCCCTCTACTTCTTTAAATCCCATTTTCCGTAAGGTATTACAATAAAAACCGACCTGTTTTAAATATTTATTTTCCTCACTTTGTCCGAATTTATAATCGATGATACGGACTACCGAACCGTTGAAAATAATTCGGTCCGGACGGGTTTTCCTGCCTCCGGGAAATAAAATATCCCTCTCATTCATAATATTATTTTCGGGTCCGAACCATTCAGAAGCTTGTGGGTTGGAAATATATGCTTCGATCTTCGCACAGTAAGCCTCCTTTTCCCGGATAGAAATCAATCCCTCCAAATAGGCTTGTTGAACAGCCTGTGACACATCCCCGGCATACCGGATGTGTTTAAAAATTTCATGCAATAATTTTCCTTCGTCGATCGCCGAAAGAGAAGCTTGCTGAGGCTCGGTATAGTCCCGGAATTTGTACTTGATACTGATTCTTTCTCCCGGTTGAAAAACCGGATAATTCTGAAGAGTAACAGAAGTCTGACCTGCTCCGGCTTTTGAAGGGAAACACTGTTTTTCTCCCAATGCGACCTGCATAGTTGCATTATCCACTAATTCGGTTTCAGCTAATACACTATAAATAAAAGCTCCGATATCCGGCATCGAGATGCTACCGTCTTTATTGATTTTGGGAGAGTACGGACGTACATAAAGCTCGGTCTTGGCACGCGTCAGGGCAACATATAACAAGTTCAGGTTATCGATATAGGCTTTCAGGTGTTCGTCCAGGTAATCTTTTTTAAAGATGGTGTTCGTTAACTTGGAGGAATAGTTCAATGGAGCATAGTCTAATTGATTGAATCCTTGTTCGTTATTCATACACCAAATTCGTCTGACGGGCCGGACACTATCCAGTTCCCAGCTACAGAACGGCAAAAGTACGAATTCAAATTCCAGTCCCTTGGATTTGTGGATAGTTAAAATACGCACTGCATCGACTTCTTCGGAAGTGGTCAGTACTCTTTTACCCTGCTCTTTCTCCCACCAATCCAGAAATAAAGTTATACTATTGGAGTTATTGGTTTCATATTCATATATAATATCTTGAAACGCAATCAAATAAGGAATTTCTTCCCGTTTCTTACGAAGTGAAAATTTATCCAGAATAGTTTCAATCGTCTCATATAAGGAATAAGACATGATTTTATTTTTATCCAATTCAAAATCAGTTCCTAAGACCTCGAATAATTCTTTTTCCCCTATTCCGGAAAAGATATCGTGCAAATCCGGATTGTTCTCATCCTGAATAAAAACCCGATAAAAATAAAGAATCTGGGTCTTATTGACCATATCGTAGGGATCTACCATATATTTCAGAATGGCGATGATAAATTGTATATAGGGAGACGACCAGACGTACAACGAATCATTTGAGATAAAACCGATCGGCCGGTCAGCTGTCTTATTGTATTCCATCAGAAAATCGGCAACCAGCGCACCTTCCTTCCCACCCCTCACC
This sequence comes from Odoribacter sp. N15.MGS-14, assembly GCF_000980245.1. Taxonomy (NCBI): domain Bacteria; kingdom Pseudomonadati; phylum Bacteroidota; class Bacteroidia; order Bacteroidales; family Odoribacteraceae; genus Odoribacter; species Odoribacter sp. N15.MGS-14. Next base: position 28,967 of record NZ_LARE01000037.1, on the reverse strand, counting down.
AAAATAACGATATCTTTTAACTGTCCTCCCCTTTGCCGGATATCCCGAATGATTGCGATCAGGTCTGCCAGGATTATATTCTCCCCCCCTTCTGCCTTTTTGTCGGGGCCGAACACAATATCGACATATCCTTTTTTCTTTTTCCGGGGAATCTGTTGAAGTCCCTGATAAGCTTCAGCTATCGTTTTTTCCTTTACTTCCCCACCTGCATCGGCAATGTATAGATCGGTCAGCATACCGACTGCTTTCTCAAAGAAGGTATTATTGAAATTTACGATTTCAGGGGCACTACGCCAGTTATTTTTTAAAATGACGGTATTCACTCCCAAGCTGCTGAATTGTCGCTCTACCTCGTTGGCCAGCAGACTCCAATCTCCGTTTCGCCAACGGTAGATACTTTGCTTGACATCTCCCACAATCATAGTCCGGCACCCTTCCGATAAACTGTTTACCACCAGGGGGCGGAAATTTTTCCATTGCATCCCCGAAGTATCCTGAAATTCGTCGATCATCAGATGCTTATAATAATTCCCACACTTTTCAAATAAAAACGACGTATCGTTATCTGCAATCAGCATATTCAGAATATGCGTCGTATCACTCAGCAACATGAGCCCTTTCTCGTCACAATAGGCCCTAACCTCCTGATAAAGGTCATTTAAAATCCCCAACTGGTACAAATTATCGGACAGCATCCGGGCTGACAAATAATAGCTGTAATCCTGGTCGAACCGATTCAGAATATCCTGCAGGAGTTGCATAAGCCGGGGGCATATAGACCCGATGGTTGCTTTGCGGGGAGAAGTTTTGGTTACCCACGCCGCACTATCCTGAGCTCCCTTTCTTACGGTAGCCGTCGGTTTGTCGAAATTCCCGGCAACCAGTTTATAAAAATAAGATACACATCCTGCCTTTCCACCTTTAAAGTCGGTTTGTTCAAGCCCTTCGCTCCGGATCAATCCGATCGCTTCCTGTCCGATAGCAGCCTGCCGGCTTTCGTAAGCTTGAACGGTAGCGGTCAAAAAAGAGCGGTAATTCTTCAAAAATTCCTTATCACTGAATTTATCCAGAATATGCTTGTCAAAAAGCATGTAGTTCTCTTTGAACAGTTCTTCACCGAGCTCGGCTATTTTTGATTTGATACTCCACGATTTTCCCTCTTCTACATTACTACTCATCAATTCACTGATCCAATTTTTCAATCCCGGATTGTCTTTCACCTGTTGCATGACTTTGTCGACAGCTTTGAGCAATACAAAATCACTATCCAATTCTACATTATAGCCCGGAAAGATGCCCAATTCCCTGGTAAAAGCTTTGATAATGCGTTGAAAAAAACGATCGATCGTCGTCACTGCCAATCGTCCGTAATCATGCAATAACATTGTACGAAGCAAAACAGCTCTGTTTTTCAATTGCTCGTCGGTAAATCCGAATTCCTGCTTCAAGGCCTCTCCGTAATCACTTGTTTTCCCGTCTGCCAAACGATGCAGTTCATTGATAATACGCGACTTCATCTCTTCGGTGGCCTTATTGGTGAAGGTCACGGCTAAAATATTCTTATATTCAGCAGGAGAAGCAAAAATCGTCTTGAAATATTCCAGGGTCAGGGCAAAAGTCTTTCCTGCTCCAGCCGAAGCTTTATAAATATCTAACATATACTTTTCTGTTTTTAAGGCTCGGCAGGCAAAGTTTGTCGATCCAGAATTTCCATCTCTGTAATTCTCCGGCAAATGATTTCGAGATAATCTTTCAGGTAATTCACTTCTTCCCCTTTTAGCTTATTCTCTTCTGCCAGCTTCCGGCATTCCGATAAAATATCTCTTGCCTGTTCGAAATCTCCGGCATTTTCATACAACCATCCCAAATTAATCCCGGCCTGGACAGCTGTTTTAGGCGTCAATTTTAAGGCACCGGTCCATATATTGAATGCCTCTTCGCTATCACCATGCCTTAAAAAAGTATCCCCCAGCCGCAACACTTTCCCGGAAGTATACACTCTTCGCTGTGTTTTTTGCCACGAAGGAACCAAATGCCGGCCTGAAATCATTCCTGCTTCCCAAAAACTATTGCGGATACATTCCGGTATGTTATCGAACTCCCCGAGTTTTTCCTGATCCAGTTTAAAAGAGATCTTCACAGAATCGACCGGTTCGCCTTGTTCTTTATCGTACAACCGGGTAAACCAAATGGTATTTATCTCTCCTCCAGGATCTGCGATATCATAATACTGTAGTTCTATGGATAAGAGGTAGTCCACGTGAAAATTCCGGCACATATTCATTATACTATCCGGAGCGAAAGGGGGCGGAGTAGAGGATTGGTTCCAATAGTCCATTTCCTGTTCTTTTAAACATATTATAGCATCTTTGTACCCCGAAGTTTCCCAGATAAATTTCACCCCTTCACAGAAATCTTCAAATAAATACTCCCGGTCTAATTCAGGAATATTCTTCATAAAAGTCAATATACTGTTTTCGTTGCGGATGTTTCTTTCTAGCAAAGCCAGTTTTTTTCCTTGTTCGATATGAAAACCGGCAGGTTGAAGTATCTCGATCGATAAGGTGCGATAGGTGGTACACGAACACAGGGTGGCCCCCCAAAGGCCCAAAATCAACCGGCGAAAAATTTTAGTAAAAACCATTCCATGCATAATAGCAAAAGTATTATCAACCCTAATATTTTTATCTCACTGAGGTCTGAAAATCCCGTTTCACTTTTGTATTCGGATATATATCTGTCATTTGAATTCAATTCATTCGTTAATCGGACCATATCCCGTACACTTACCGACTCCCCTCCGGTATGCCGGGCTATTTCTTTGAGTAAGGACAGATCGGCCACTAAACGATTCAATTCCGGATTATGGCTCTTCACATAAAAAATTCCCTTTTTGGTGAATCGTTCTCCTTTCAAATCTGTACTCAGACGAAAACTGTACTCTCCGGCCTGCAGGTTACCCAAAGTCATTCTATATTTTTCCCCGTTCCGATTGAAAAGATAGTTATACGTTTTCCCGCCAATATTTAATTCCATCTTTAGATCAGGAGTATTAATAAGTTCATAACTATCGTTATACAACTCTACATTAATCACAATCTCTTCCGACTCTTCGTAGAGAGGTTCAATGTCATCCACCAAGCGTTCCGTTCCCTGACGGGTAGTCAGATAATCCACAATTTTATTGATCAGCGTGTTGAACGGTTCGTGATTACCATTTTCCTGATAGGAATATAATCGCCATTTCCAAAGACCTTCTCCCCAAAAATAAGAAATTTTTTGTCCATTCAAATCATAAAAACCAAGAATTCCATTCGAAGTAGGTGTATTTTTAATTTTCTGACTGAATAAAATTTTCCCAGCACCGGTGTTGATCTCTCCAAAAGGTACGATTATAGGAGGGTAATCCTTATAAGCCGCTTTTTCCATCTCCGAGAATTCGAAATAGGAAAATTGTTCATTGATCTGCAAAGAGGCATATTCGGTTTGATCGGCACTAATATCGGAAGTGTATAAATTTTGGAGTTTGGAGAAACCAGCGATACATTCGGGCGTAGTCAATATATACCAAACCGACAATTTTCTGCGGTTTATTTCCTGCATCAATTGCTGATAGCCTGTACTATGCGGATCAGGATTATGCAAGATAACCAGATTAGCATTCAGACTATCCAGCGGTTCTTCCCAGCGATAAAGTTTACATCGGTATATACCGGATACATCGACTGCATTCTTAATTGCAGCAATATCCGGATGTGGAGCAGTGGTATAAATAGCAACTTTAGCAGAATTATCTATAATATTCACCCAGGTTTCTATCCGGTTGTTTTCATAAGTACGTTCCACCCTATCGTTTTCCAGTTCGACACTATACCGGAATATTCCTTTTTTCGGAGCTTCTACTTCGAAGGAGACTTCCTGAAAAAAATAATCTTGTCCAATAGTTAAAATCTGTCGGGCAATGACCTGATCATTTTGTTTTAAACTGCATTTTACCTGGCTTCCTTTCTGTTTTATGGCACCGACTTCGACTTTTATCGGAAAAATAGTATTTACAAAATTGAATTTATCCGTTTCCACATTCCGGATATAGACATCGGGATAAGCAACGGTATCCCCCAAAGCAACGGTATAGACCGGAAAATCAGGTGTTTTGTATTTCGGATTCACACCGGTATTGTAGATCCCGTCGGAGAATAAAATCATAGCCGCCGGGCGGCGGACGATAAAATGCTGGTCGGTATAGTCGAATACTGCTGAGATATTCGTGTATTGTTCCGAGAAATCGTATTCATCGTTTTGACGGATCGAAGCTCCGAAAGTTAAAGGAACGATATCGAACTTGCTTTTCAAAGCCTTGCTCATCTTTTCTAAAGATGCCTTGTATTCATTCCGATAGTACAAGGAATCCTTCGTTTTTATCAGAGAAGCAGAATTATCCTGAGCCAAGACCAGCAAAGGTTTCTCTTTCGTCTTTTCAACCCACGAAAAAGCAGGATTTAAAAGTAAAGCAAGTAAAGTAAAAATGACAATAAAACGAAGCCCGGAAATAAGCAGGGCCATTCCTTTAGAAATATCCGGTAATTTTGAAAGTTTCCTGAATTTAAGCCAGGCAATAACAAACGATAAACCTGCAATAGGCAAAAGCCATGCCATAGAATACTCAAATACCACCCCGAACCGCTTTAGCATACCCCGAAGCAGCGTTTTTTCTGCTTCGGAGCATCACCTATATTACATATTCATACCGCCGCAAACATGGATCACTTGTCCGGTAACATATCTGGACATATCCGAAGCCAGGAAGGTACATACATCGGCAATATCCTCAGGCGTACCTCCTCTTCTCAAAGGAATTTTAGCGGCCCATTCTTTACGCACATCTTCGGGCAACTGTGCCGTCATATCTGTAATGATAAATCCCGGAGCAACGGCATTGGCCCGGATATTTCTGGATCCCAATTCTTTAGCCACACTCTTGGTAAAACCGATAATACCGGCTTTAGAAGCAGAATAGTTCGCCTGTCCGGCATTTCCGCTCACGCCGACAACAGAGCTCATGCTGATAATCGAACCGCTTTTCTGTTTCAGCATGATAGCCGATACGGCTTTGGTAAAATTAAATACAGATTTCAGGTTGACATTGATAACGGCATCCCATTGTTCTTCCGTCATTCTCATCAACAAAGTATCTTTAGTAATACCGGCGTTGTTCACTAAAATATCGATCCGGCCGAATTCTTTTGCAATCTCTTCTACAGTAGCGGCAGTCTGGGCAAAATCAGCAGCATTGGAGGCATACATTTTAGCTTTCACTCCACAAGCTTCGATTTCTTTTTCAGTAGCCTGTGCATTCTCGTCATATCTCAAATCCGTAAAAGCAATATTTGCACCTTGTTTGGCAAATGCCAGAGCCACCGCTTTCCCAATACCTCTGGAAGCACCGGTAATCAGTGCTGTCTTTCCTTCTAATAACTTCATAATAACAGTTTTACTTCAACTATAATTAATTAGACTTTTAACCGTCGTAACGATTAATTAAATTTTAAACCACAAAGATAATGAAACAAATGAAATGCCGAAAAAATAGACCGGATTAAAGCTCCAGTTTGAATCTTAAACGCAGACGGTTCGATTCAAAATCCCAGGATATAATCTTAAACTTTCCAATTTCGGCAGTCGTACCGACATGTTGTCCGATACAAGCACAAGTGTCGTACTCTCCGATCTTCACAATCCGTAAAGTAGCACTGGCATCTTCAGGAAGTTTACTCAGATCCACCCCTTCAGGCACCTCTTCCCGGGTAACAAAACAAGTGGTGACAGGTAAATCTTGTCCGATCACTTCGTTCACTCTGTTTTCTATTTCTGTGATCATTTCCGCAGTAGGCTCGACAGATAAAATATAATCGCATTTTGATTTTTTTCGTTCGATATGCGTATTTTTCGAACGTTCACAGCCGAACATCCGGATCATAGTCTGATTCAGTATATGCTCTGCCGTATGCATAGGAGGATACTCCTGTTTGTTGTGGCCGTTGAGTTGTATTTCTTGTTCCATATAGTTTTTTAGTAGAGACAAATATAGGTGTTTTTATATTTACGACATAAGAACAAAAGAACATATTTTTCTTAAATAATAGTCTGCATTTTTAAAGAAATCATTTTTTTAACGATTTTTGGATATAAAACACCCTCCATTCAAATATTTTATATAGATTTGTACGTGTTTGTGTGTAATTGAAATGTTAAAACCTAAAATAATCATTTTATATGTTGAAGTCTTACAATTTTCCTAGCGTATATGAAGCGACTAATCAGGAACTTGCTAACGTTGCAGAAAATATACTGGATGGGCTAAAGATCAATCTCGATGATACGGATTACATCGTCGGTAACCTGGCACTGGTCGAAGGCTATTCTCCACATAAGAGTATCAATGCAGCCCCGACAGACGAAGAGTATAAATTATTGAGTGAAGCCAGTTTGTTGCTTACCCAACCGAAAGGAGAAGAGGAAATCTATCTGACGACAGGATTCCCGTTCGCAACTTATATACTCTACCGGGATAAAGCGATGGAAGTCTTACAAGGACGACATATTATCAATTACGATGCTTCCACTTTCGGTGGTCCGAATACAACCAAACGTGAAGTGAACGTAGGTAAAGTCGAGATTATTCCTGAAATCATGGGATGTACGACAGCAATCCGCGAGGGGAACCTGCAAGAAAAAGAAAACTTTTTTATCGTCAGCCTCGGATACGGCACCTGCGAAGCCGTCGTTTCGACAAGAGCCGGACTGATCAACCGTTCAGCCGTCAGTACACACGGTATCCGTCATGCCGTAAATTTATTGGCCAATGAGCTCAGTAAAAATTTCTATCTGAACCTCAAAACAGAACACCAGATAGATGTAGCTTTCCAAAAAGGAAATATCACTGTAAACCGGGTTAAACACAACATATTGGATATACGTGAAAAAGTATTGAAAATGTACTATAATGAAATCGTCGCTCCTAACTTAAGAAAAGCATTTATAGACGATGATTTCAATAAATGTACGAAAATGTATTTAGTCGGTGGTGGTGCTTTGTATCCTGAACTGGTCGATTGCTTCAAAGAAGAATTCGGCGATATCGTATCGGTCAATGTATATCCTGAACCGGAGAAATGTGCTTCTCAGGGGTATTGTCTGAACTCTAAAATCAAATCTTCCGTCGCCCGTTCGAATATCCCGCATAATATTGAAGCGGAAGAAATTAAGATATTCAGAAATCCTCAGCTAGCTGTCGGTATCGATATAGGCAATGCGAATACTTGTGTCACCATCTACAAAGAAGGGGAATAAGCCAAAATTCGAATTCGATATAAAGAGTTGACCTTTTAAAGGCAACTCTTTTTCTTTTTTAGTTATTTTATTCCTACTTTTGCAAACGTTTAAAAGAAACTGGATAAAAAATACAATACAATGGAACTTTTAGAACAAATCAAAGAAAACGCCAAAAAACAGTGTAAAACAATTGTTCTCCCGGAAGGTACAGAAGAACGGACGATTCAGGCAGCAGACCAGATTATCGGAGAAGGGATCGCTAAGATTATCCTGATCGGTAATCCGGCCGAAATACAAGCTTTAGCTCAAAAACACAATCTGAAAAACATCGGCAAAGCTACCGTTATCGATCCTGAATCACATGCCAAAAAAGAACAATATGCCGATTTATTGGTAGAGCTGCGTAAAAGTAAAGGAATGACCAGAGAACAAGCTTTAAAACTGGTTACAGATCCCCTTTACCTGGCTACTTTGATGATTAAGAGCGGAGATGCAGACGGAGAAGTTGCCGGTGCTAAAAATGCAACAGGCGATGTTTTACGTCCTGCTCTGCAAATTGTAAAGACTTTACCGGGGATTTCCGTCGTTTCAGGTGCCTTCTTGTTGCTGACCAACAAACCCGAATATGGTGAAAACGGTTTAATTGTTTGTGCTGACTGTGCAGTACTTCCTAATCCGACAGCAGAAGAACTGGCACAAATTGCGGTATCTACAGCCGGAACAGCCCGTGCCATTGCCAAAATCGAGCCCCGGGTAGCTATGTTGAGTTTCTCGACGAAAGGTTCTGCCAAAAATGAATTGGTCGACAAAGTGGTAAAAGCAACAGAACTGGCCAAACAAATGGCTCCGGACGTTATGATCGACGGAGAAATGCAGGCCGATGCAGCGCTGGTTCCTTCCGTAGGGGCAAGCAAAGCTCCGGGTAGCCCTGTCGCCGGCAAAGCCAATGTTTTGATTTTCCCTAGTCTGGAAGTTGGAAATATCAGTTATAAATTAGTACAACGTATCGCCGGTATCGAAGCTGTAGGTCCTGTACTTCAGGGGATGGCCGCTCCTATCAACGACCTGTCCAGAGGTTGTTCTGTCAGTGATATCGTCAATCTGGTAGCGATCACAGTAAATCAGGCCGCCGGAATAAATTAACGGAATAAAAACGTTTAATAAAATAGAAATGAATGTTTTAGTATTAAACTGCGGTAGTTCGTCCATCAAGTATCAATTACTGAATATGGATGCAGTACCTGTCGTGCTCGCCAAAGGTATTGTAGAAAAAATCGGTTTGACTTACGGTAGTTTTACTTATAAACCGGAAGGTAAAGACAAAGTAGTCGCCGAGCAACCGATTATGGACCATAGTGTCGGTATGGATCTGATCCTGAAAGCATTGGTTCATCCTGACCATGGAGTATTGAAATCTCTGAACGAAATCGATGCTGTCGGCCATCGTGTTGCACACGGAGGTGAATATTTCTCCGAGAGCGTGAAAATCGACGATGAAGCCAAAGCTAAAATCAAAGCTTTAGGTGAAATCGCTCCTCTGCACAATCCGGCAAACCTGAAAGGGATCGAAACGATGGAAAAATTGCTTCCTTCCGTACCTCAGGTGGCCGTTTTCGATACTTCTTTCCATCAGACTCTGCCTAAAAAAGCTTTCATTTATGGTATTCCTTACGAATATTATGAAGAATACGGAGTCAGAAGATATGGCTTCCACGGTACTTCCCATAAATTTGTAGCAGAGAAAGCATGCCGGATCTTAGGTTGGGATATTACCGAAAAGAAAATCATCACTTGCCATTTGGGTAACGGAGCTTCGATTACGGCGATCGATAAAGGTAAATCGGTCGATACCTCGATGGGATTTACTCCTGTAGCCGGATTAGTGATGGGAACGCGGGCCGGAGATCTGGATTTGGGTGCCCTACTCTATATCTGTGAAAAAGAAGGGCTGGACCTTCCCAAAGCCAACAATTTGATTAATAAGAAATCAGGGGTTCAGGGAATCTCCGGTGTTTCTTCTGACTTCCGCGAATTGCAGGCAGCCATGGAAAAAGGCAACGAAAAAGCGGCCTTGGCTCTCGATGTCTTCTGTTACAATGTGAAGAAATATATCGGAGCTTACGCCGCAGTACTGAACGGTGTAGACTTGATTATCTTCACGGGAGGTATCGGCGAAAACGACAATCTGGTGCGCTGGGAAACCTGTAAGAATATGGACTACCTTGGCATCCAGGTCGACAAACAAAAGAACGAAGTCCGGGGAAAAGATACGATTATCAGCACAGAACAATCGACTACCACGGTGATGACGGTTACTACAGATGAAGAGCTTGTGATCGCTATGGATACAGTAAGATTGAGCTAATCCTTCGGTACATACCGTTTTTACCCCTCTTGCTTATCGGCTCGAGGGGTTTAATATATTCTTTTGCCGCTGATTCCCATCTCATTTTCCGGTATCATTCAGGACCGAATTCAACTCAGAGATGGAGTTGGTAAAAAATACAGACAAAAGAAAAACGGGATCGATAAAATCCCGCTTTCCGATATGATTTTTCTAAAAAAGCTTAGTTGATAGAAGCATCTTTTCCGCCGGTAACACGCAAAGTACGGTCGGATACTCTCAAAGCTGTCTTATAGGTAGCTCCGATTGCAATTTCATATTCACCGCCTTCAGTAAAAGGAATACTTGTCGTTGCAGAGGGGTTCTCTTTATCGGTGACAGACAACTGAACATACGGAAGCCACATATTATCTCCGAACATCATAGAAGAACTTTTGATCCGATACAATAAATAATAGGCTTCTGCATTTTCGACTTTATTCCATTCTGCAGTTACTTTACCATCAGCTCCGGAATAAGAAAATTTTGTCAGCGTAACATTTCCGATTTTTTTATCCGTACCATAAAACTGGAGTTGGCTGACTGCCGAATTGCCTTCGGCATTAAAAGCAGTAACGGTGCATAAACCTTCCTTGATCGTATCCAATGTCGGTGCTGAATAAGCATTGATCTGCATCAAAAAATTTTGGGAGCCTTCCACAGCAGAAAAAGAATAGTTTTTACCATTCAAGGAAGCTGAAGCCGACTTTATTTGTTCATTTCCCTGCACTTGAATTTGCAGCTGATAGCTGTTCCCTTCCTGAAGAATATAAGCCGGTGATGCATAAATGGCGAATTTCTTATCGTTCTTTAAACAGGAACTCATTCCCAATACTAAAGCAGCAGAAACTGCTATTAATTTCAATTTTCCTAATGTTCTCATTCTTAATTGTTTTTTGATAATAATAAAATCTTTTCCCGATATGATAAATTCGCCCGCGAAGATGTAGATTTTTTTTTAATCTTACAAGAAAATAGAAAGATATCTCCATGTAAATGAAACATTTTTGAATCATTTGTGTACAATTTGTTAGAGTATAAAAAAAGGGTATGATACTACAATTTGCTTTTGTTTTAACAGCGATCATCGTCGGTGCCCGTTTAGGAGGTATCGGTTTGGGGGTTATGGGAGGTATCGGTCTGGGAATTTTGACTTTTGTTTTCGGTTTACAACCGACAACCCCTCCTATTGATGTGATGCTGATGATAGTTGCTGTTATTACTGCCGCTGCTTGTATGCAGGCAGCCGGAGGATTGGACCTGATGGTACGCGGAGCCGAGCACCTCTTACGGAAACGTCCCGCCCAAATCACCTTCCTAAGTCCCCTGGTGACCTATTTCTTTTCTTTTGTAGCCGGAACAGGCCATGTCGCTTATTCTGTTCTTCCGGTCATTGCCGAAGTAGCCCGGGAAACCAAAATACGCCCCGAACGTCCTTTAGGAATAGCTGTCATCGCTTCCCAGCAAGCCATTACAGCCAGTCCGATCTCTGCGGCTACCGTTGCCCTTTTGGGACTTTTAACCGGATTCAATATCTCTTTGCTCGATATCCTGATCATTACAATTCCATCCACGCTATGCGGCGTCTTTCTCGGAGCTTTGTATTCGCTAAGGGTAGGTAAAGAATTAGTCGACGATCCCGAATACCAAAGACGTCTGAAGGAAGGTTTATTAGACAACAGCCATTATGAACTCAAAGATATAGGTAATAAACATAAGGCTTTACTTTCTGTTCTTATCTTTGTGATTGCCACTGTTTTCATCGTTATCTTCGGGTCTTTCGACAACCTCCGTCCCTCTCATATTATCGATGGGAAACCGGTCACTGTCGATATGGCTTCTATTATCGAGATCCTGATGTTATCGGCTGCAGCTTTGATTTTATTATTCACGAAAGCCAACGGAATCAAAGCAGCTCAGGGTAGTGTCTTTTCGGCCGGAATGCAAGCCGTTGTCGCGATCTTCGGTATCGCTTGGATGGGTGATACTTTCTTACAAGGAAATATGACCGAACTGAAAGGATCTATCGAGGGAATAGTCACACAAATGCCTTGGTTGTTCGGGATCGCCCTGTTCATCATGTCTATCCTGTTATACAGCCAGGCCGCTACCGTCCGGGCTTTTATGCCCTTGGGGATTGCACTGGGTATTTCACCTTTTTTGTTGATCGCCATGTTTCCGGCTGTAAACGGTTATTTCTTTATTCCCAACTACCCGACAGTTGTCGCGGCCATTAATTTCGACCGGACAGGGACCACCCGTATCGGAAAATATGTCCTGAACCACTCTTTTATGATGCCGGGACTGATCGCTACCATCACCTCCGTCGTGACCGGACTGATTTTGGTACAATTCATTTTCTAAGCATTTTATTGACTTTTAAACCGAATGATATGAAAACACTTAGATTTATTTTCTTATTTGCCACACTCTTTCTGTTTTTACAGGCAGGAAGTTTCGCACAAAAACTGCCTAACATTCACATTCTGGCTACGGGAGGAACCATTGCCGGAACAGGGACCAGTACTACCGGAAGCAGTTACCGGGCCGGTCAGGTTGCGATCAACGAATTAATTTCGGCGGTACCCGAATTGAAAGAGATCGCTAACATCACCGGAGAGCAGATTGTAAAAATCGGTTCCCAGGATATGTCCGACGAAGTTTGGTTGAAACTGGCTCATTATCTGAACGAACTGCTACAAAGAAAAGAGGTGGACGGTGTAGTGATCACCCACGGCACAGATACCATGGAGGAAACGGCCTTTTTCTTAAACCTGACCGTAAAAAGCAATAAACCGGTAGTACTTGTCGGAGCGATGCGTCCGGCAACCTCATTGAGTGCCGACGGTCCGCTGAATCTCTATAATGCCGTCGTTACCGCCGGTGCTTCCGAGTCGGTCGGTCGCGGAGTGATGATCGTGATGAACGGCAGCATCCTGGGTGCCCATGCCGCCACCAAGATGAATACCATCAACGTACAAGCTTTCCAAGCCCCCAATTCCGGAGCTTTAGGGTATGTATTCAATGGAAAAGTACATTATAACCAATCGACCGATAAACTCCATACGCTCCAATCGGTATTCGATGTCACTCATCTGGATAAATTACCTAAAGTAGGTATTGTTTACAGTTATTCCAATGTCGAACCCGAAGCTTTGGATGCATTGATCACCAACAGTTACCAAGGTATCGTCCATGCCGGAGTCGGAAACGGTAATATCCATAAGAATTTGTTCGACAAATTGGTAAATGCCAGTAAACAAGGTATACTGGTGGTACGTTCCAGCCGCGTTCCGACCGGACCGACAACACTCGATGCCGAGGTAGACGATACCAAATACGGTTTTGTGGCTTCACAGGAATTGAATCCTCAAAAAGCCCGGATACTCTTGATGCTGGCTTTGATAAAAACAAAAGATCCACAAGTCATTCAGAATTATTTTAATGCTTATTAAACCGACTCTCTATGAAAAAATGGATATTGTTATGCGGATTATGGACACTCTCCTTTCCGGCCTTGTATGCCCAACACCTGGACATGCAATCTTCTACGGATGCCGGAGGCCCCGCTTTATTCGAACGAGTAACCCGTCTCGAAAAAAAAACGGATGCCTTTAACCTGTACCTGAATATGCAGGGTAGTTTCAATGTATACTTTAATAATGGCAATGAAGAACAAACTTCTTTCCGGATGAATCAGCTCCGGATCGAAGCCAAGGGTAACATCACCGACCGGATTTATTACCGTTATCGTCAGCGTTTAAACCGGGCGAATAATGCCCAATCCTTGGACAACCTACCCACGTCGATCGATTATGCAGCCGTCGGTTTTCATGTTACCGATCAATTTTCCGTATTTGCCGGAAAACAATGTACTGCATTCGGAGGATTCGAATTCGACCTGAACCCGATCGAAGTGTATCAATACTGTGATATGCTGGAATACATGAGTAATTTTTTGACCGGAGTCGATTTTTCATATCGGCTCAACGATCGACATGATTTTCATTTTCAGGTCGTCGATTCACGGAACGGTTCGTTTAAAGAGATGTACGGAAAAGTTCCGGACAACATCGAAGCTTCGAAAGCCCCGCTCGGTTATACGTTAAACTGGAACGGCAGCATGCTGGAAGATAAGTTGAAAACACGTTGGTCTGCCTCTATCTTCCACGAAGCAAAAAAACAGAATTGGTATTATTATGCTTTGGGAACCGAAGTCAATTTAAACCGTTTTATCGGTTTTCTCGACTTTATGTATTCCTCCGAAGACCTCGACCGTACAGGTATCATTTCGGAAATTACCGCTAATGACGGATATGACACCCGGGCCCTGGACACCCGTTACCTATCTCTGGTGCTTCACCTCAACTACCGGGTTCTTCCCAAGCTGAATCTCTTTGCAAAGGGAATGTATGAAACCGCTTCAGTAGAGAAAGCCTCAGACTTACTTGCCAAGGGAAAATACCGGACTTCCTGGGGATATCTGGCCGGAATCGAATATTATCCGATGGAAGAGAACCTCCATTTCTTTCTGAATTACATCGGCCGCTCTTTCCAATATACTGACAAAGCTAAAGTATTCGGAGTCGGTAATAGTAATCCACAACGTATTGAATTAGGATTAGTATACCAGCTTCCTGTATTCTGATCAAATTGTGCGGAGAAATAATCATCCTGTTCTCCGCACAATTATTATCGTGAAATGATTATTTTTGCGGCCTGTAAACCGTGAATATAAAAAATATGAATCAGATCCGATACTTTAGCCTCCTGGGGCTTTTTATTTTGTTGTGCTATGCTGCGCCGGCCTCTTTATGGGTAGATTCCCTCAAAGGACAAACCCTTTTTGAAAAGCTTTCCGGCCTTTCCAAACGCAATCGTTTGCCGCATGTCGATTTAAATACCCGGATCGCTTATCATACCGCCTTATCCAGCCAGTCTACCGAAAAATCGGCTTTTCGGGTAGATTATCTGCGTCTGGAAGTCAGTGGTGACGTCACCGACCGGATCTATTACAAATGGTTGCAGCATCTGAACCGGAGCAATACCCCCGGACAGCTCGACAATATGCCCTCTTCTATCGATTGTCTCGGTGTCGGGTTCCGGATCACTCCTACCGTATCGACTTTTATCGGTAAACAATACGCCGATTTCGGAGGTTTCGAATACGATGCCAATCCGGCAGAAGTTTATGAATATTCGGACCTGGGAAATGAGATCACCTGCTTTCTGGTCGGCGCCAATCTTTGCTGGTGGCTGACACCGACCCAAGAAATCCGTTTCCAGATCGTCGACGGACATTCCGGAAAAGCCGACGACACTTACGGTCCTCTCCCTGAAAAAGTCAAAGCAGCCAAAGCCCCCCTCGGCTATACCCTAAACTGGAACGGCAATTTTCTGAACGAACATTTACTCACCCGCTGTTCTTTTTCTTTATTCCACGAAGGCGAAAAGCAAAATGTCTATTTTCTGGCTTTGGCAGCAGCCTGGGTACAGGAAAGATTCAACCTGTATTTCGATGTGATGTATTCGGCAGAAGATATAGACAAACTGGGTATTATTTCCGGCATTACCTACCGGGAAGATCAACCTGTGCGTGCACAACACAGCGGCTATCTATCTCTGGTGAGCCGTATCAATTACCGTATTTTCCCGAAACTCAACCTGTTTGCCAAAGGGATGTATGAAACGGCTGAAATCAGAAAAAGCAACGGGCTCCTACTATCCGGAAAATACAGAACCACCTGGGGATATCAGGGTGGTATCGAATATTATCCGATGAAAGAAAATCTCCATTTCTTCGCAGCCTACCGGGGGAAACGATACACCTATACGGCTTTGGGAAAAAATTTTCAGGCTTTGGACGAACATCCTCAAACCTTCTCCCTGGGGCTGATTTATAAAATTCCTATTCTATAAATGGCCCACTTTTGAAATTATGGCCACCTTAATTACCCCATCCAGTTTGTTTTCAAAGATATGGTAAGCTTTTCCGATATCCTTCAGCGGGAATCTATGAGTAATGAGAGGAGTCGTATCTATTTTCCCTTCCTCGATTAACCGGAGGATCTCGGCACAATCACAACCGTCAACTCCACCGGTTTTAAAGATCAGGTTCTTACCATACATATCGGGTAAAGGAAGAAGTTGGGGTTTATCGTAAAGAGCTACGATGGTGACAATGGCATTGGGACGGGCACAATCCCATGCCAAACGGAAGGTGTCCGCCCCTCCCGCCACCTCCAACACCACATCGGCTCCACCATGCTCACTGTTTTGAAGTACGAAATTTTTGCAGTCTTCCGGTGTAGTTACCTCTACCTCCGGATAATATTCCTGAATAAAACGGATTCGCTCAGGAGATTTTTCACAAACGATAATACGTTTGGGATGTTTTAGCAGAGTACAAAGTAAGGTACAGACTCCGGTAGGACCGGCACCGATAATAAGGACGGTATCCTCCCGGGAAATCTCCGAAATGCGGGAAGCCCAAAAACCCGTAGCCAGCACATCGCCGACAAACAAAGCCTGTTCGTCACTAACGGTATCGGGAATACGGTTCAATCCCCGGTCGGCATAAGGAACCCGCACATATTCGGCCTGCCCTCCATCGATACGACACCCTAAAGCCCATCCTCCGTCCGGATCGGTGCAATTATTTACATATCCCCGTTTGCAGAAAAAACATTCCCCGCAAAATGTCTCGACATTTACAGTGACCCTGTCTCCGGGCTTGACCGAACCGACATCAATACCGATCTCTTCTACGATACCCACCATTTCGTGCCCGACTGTTATTCCGGGTAGAGCCCGGGGGACACTGCCGTGTTTTATGTGCAGATCACTGGTACAAATACTGCTAAGCGTTACACGTACAATAGCATCACGCGAGTCTTTTATTTGCGGTCTCTGCTTTTCCAGTAATTCGAATTTCCCTTGTTCAATATAGGTGTATGCCAGCATAATGAAAACGTAATTATCATCCTAATATTCTCTCATACTCGAACGGTTCCGGATCGGCCAGCCATTTACGCGCCAGAGAGCGATCCTGAGCAGTAAGGTAGTAAATATTTTCAGCCAGGGTTTGTCGTACTACTTCTTTATCGATATTCACCAAACGGGTACGGATTTTGCCATGCTCGTCTTCTACATCCTTCAGATACACAGGGATTACTTCTTCTTCGAGATTTACCGCAACCATACAACCGGAATGTCCTTCGTCATAAAGTTTTTTCACTCCGATTCCCAAAGTGGTGCAATAAGTCAAATCAAAAGCCGAAGGATCCACACACCTCAAAGAATACCCCACTTCTACCGGACGGCAAATAATATCCAGATTCAGTTCTTTCAACCGGTTTTTAAGTATTTTACTGATCACATGGGCTTTACTCACTTCCGACAATTCAGGATGTCCGTGAGCGTCATAATCGAAAGTGATTCCGGAAGAAGCAATATCTTCATCCTGTAGAAAATGAAAAATTCCTTCACCTACTACAACGACACCGAATTTCTGCCCCACGATCCGGCGTTTGATCATGGAAGATATGATCAGGCGAACAATTTTATCGATCGTAATTTGTGTCTTATTGAACATTTCCGGGATAATGATCATGGAAGCATGTATCCCCTTACCGATCTCGAAAGCCAGGTGGCCGGCTTCCCTTCCCATAGACATCAGTAGATACCAGTTTTGAGTTGTAGATGCCTCTGCTTTTATCACTTTACCGATAGTTACCCCCATTTCTTTGGCGGAAGTAAACCCGAAAGTCGGTATACCTTCCGGCAGAGGCAGATCATTGTCTATTGTCTTAGGGACATGGATATTCCGGATATTCACCTGATGAGCTGCCAGATATTTCGTCAGTCGGTTAGCCGTCGAAGCGGTATCGTCTCCTCCGATAGTCACCAGCAATTCAATACCTTCTTTTACAAACAAAGCTGTCGTGAAATCCTGGTCTTCCGGTTTAAAACGGCTCATCTTTATGGCAGAGCCTCCACGGCTGTAGATTTGATCGGCTTTTTCATAAGTCAGTTCCTCCACCTCGGGATGTACAGCAAATAATCCTTTATACCCTTCGTGGATAGCCAAAACCCGGAATCCATCTTTCAAAAACACTTTGGTTACAGTTGCCACAACTGTATTAATACCCGGTGCCGGTCCTCCGCCACACAGGATTGCGATAGTTCTCATAGTCTTATTTTATTGTTATTGTGCACAGCAAAAATAAATAAAAACGCCGAAAAATGAAGTATCGAAACGTAAGTATAATTAGTTCATAAAGTCGACGGACTTTACTAACCGATTTAATTCCAGCATTATTTTTATACTTATTCGTCTTCGGTGATCAGAATAGAAAGAAAAAATATACCTGCCATTTAATAGTTACAGCGGTTTAAGTTTATATCACTTTTCTATGAAATAATAAATGCAGCCTGAATGTTTCAGACTGCATACATTCTATCGGATAAAAATCCTGTTTTCTAGATTTTCGCTTTAATCGCTTTGGAAGCTTCTTCATATCCGGGTTTGTCCAGCAGGGCAAACATATTGTTTTTATAGGCTTCCACTCCTGGTTGGTCGAATGGATTCACGCCCAACATACTTCCGGAGATACCACAAGCCAATTCGAAGAAATAAAACAGTTGCCCGATATACTGAGCGGTTAAAGCCGGCATACAAACCTTCATATTCGGCACTCCGCCGTCGACGTGTGCAATTTGGGTACCCAGTTCGGCCATTTTGTTCACTTCGTCTACCCGTTTTCCGGCCAGAAAATTCAGCTTATCCAGATTAGCGGCATCCGAAGGAATCTGCACCTGATAGTGGGGTTTCCCGACAGAGATTACGGTTTCCATCAACATGCGCACCCCTTGCTGGATATACTGCCCCATGGAGTGCAAATCGGTTGTAAAATCTACACCTGCCGGGAAGATACCTTTGTTTTCTTTCCCTTCACTCTCGCCGTAAAGCTGTTTCCACCACTCGGTGATATAGTGCAGTTTCGGATTAAAGTTAGCTAACAATTCCACGGCATATCCTTTCCGGTAAAGAGCTGTCCGGGCCACGGCATATTCCAGGGCGATACTTTTTTCGTCATCGATGCAAGCCTTACGCATTTCTATAGCTCCCTGAACCAATTCTTTGATGTCGAACCCAGCGATAGCGATAGGCAATAATCCCACCGGTGTCAGAACGGAGAAACGTCCTCCTACATTATCCGGGATAACGAAAGTTTTATATCCTTCCTGATCGGCTAATGTACGTAAAGCTCCCTTCGAAGCATCCGTAATCGCCACAATTCGCTTTCCAGCTTCTTCTTTACCTACTTTAGCTTCCAGCAATTCTTTCAATAAACGAAAAGCGATGGCCGGTTCGGTTGTCGTTCCTGATTTCGAAATCACGCAGATACCGAACTCTTTATTCTGAAGGTAGTGAATCAATTCATGGTAATAATCTTCACCGATATTATGACCTGCAAAAATCACTTTCATACCGGTATTTTCATAGTTGTGGAAACTATCTGCCAAAGCCTCGATGACAGCCCGTGCCCCCAGATAAGAGCCTCCGATACCGATAACGACCATTACCTGAGTACGTGCTCTAAGTTCGGCTGCCGTTTTCTCGATATCTGCCAACTGTTCAGAGGTGATTTCTACAGGCAGGTTCAACCATCCTAAAAAATCACTCCCTTTACCGGTTCCCTCTTTCAGGCTTTTCAATGCCTGCCGGGCCTCAGGATACAGGGCAATCATTTCTTCTTTAGTGACGAAATTACAGATTTTACTGTAATCAAACTTAATACTGTCCATAATTCATTATATTACTGTGTAGTTTAATTTCCGAATCACAAATTTACAAAAAAGGTGATCAGATAAGTCATCCTGATATTTTATTTCCCCATCTCTTTTAGCAGATCCCTGATCTTCGATGCCTTTTCATACTCTTCATTCCGGACAGCCTCGTCCAGCATCCGGGTCAATTCCTGAACGGAATAGGGTTGTTGCACGACCTCTTCTTTTTCGGGGGATTCGGTCTGTCCTGTTTCCTGACCGACCGCAATACCGGCCTTTTCCACGATTTCAGGCGTAGAATAAATAGGACAATCATAACGCAAAGCCAAAGCAATGGCATCCGATGTCCGGGAATCTATTTTGATTTGTTGAGTATCTTTCTCAAATAGCAATTCCGAATAAAAAATTCCGGAATCCAGACGATAGATAAAAGCTTCTTTTAAAGTGACTTGCAACGCATCTGCCAACTTCTTGATCAGGTCGTGAGTCAACGGCCGCTGAGTCTGCATCTTTTCAAGCTGAATAGCTATCGACTGTGCTTCAGGCATCCCGATAACGATCGGAATCCGATGCATATCCTGCTCATCGGCTAAAATCAGAGCGTATGCACCGGCCTGCGACATACTATACGACAGACCTAAAACTTTCAGTCTTATCCTATCCATCTTTATCTGTTTTAAAATCTATTGGATTAACGTCGGTTAATCGTTTTAGTTGCGTTTTACTTCTTATTTTTCCGGGGCATATGGCTTAGCTCCCTCAAGCATACATGAGCTAATCCGCCCAAACTGGTTTCCCGGTATTTGGCCTGCATATCCCTCCCGGTTTCCATCATCGTCTTCACCACATCGTCGAAAGAAACCATGTGCCGACCGTCGGAAAACAGGGCGTACAAAGCAGCTTCCCGAGCCTTTTGAGCTACAAAAGCATTCCGTTCGATACAGGGAATCTGTACGTATCCCATCACAGGATCGCAAGTCAGTCCCAAATTATGCTCGAATCCCATTTCGGCAGCATATTCGATCTGCCGGGGAGTACCTCCCCAAATCTGGGTAGCTGCTCCGGCTGCCATTGCACAGGCAGTCCCCAACTCGCCCTGGCATCCCACTTCGGCTCCTGAAATCGAACCGTTACTTTTCACAATATTACCGATCAACCCGGCAGTTGCCAATCCCCGGATAATCCGGTAATCCGGCATCTCCTGATCGTATTTCATGAAATACATCAAAGCCGGCAAAACTCCGGAAGCCCCACAAGTAGGAGCAGTTACCACCCGGCCACCACCGGCATTTTCTTCCGAGACAGCTAAAGCTGCCGCGAAAAGCATACCCATCGGCCGGGAAGACCCGGACGATTGCAGAGCTTTAATATTATAGGAACTTGCTTTCCGGGCCAATTTCAAGGCTCCGGGCAGTACACCCTCCGTCACCAGGCCTTTCTCTACCGTCTCCTGCATCTGTTTCCACACCTCTTCCAGATAAGTGAATATCTCACTTCCCTCGTATTTTTCTACATAATCTACAAAAGTACATCCTTCGTCCAGACACCATTTCATCACCTCGGCCATACTTGTCTCCGGGTAGAGATTTCCGTCGTCGAAAGTACCCAACTCGTCCCACAATGCGCCTCCACCCACACTATATACCTCCCAACTATCAACCGTATTCCCTTGTACAAAAGCCTCGAACAACATCCCATTGGGATGGCGGGGCAGACTGATATCCGGTTTCCAAACGATCTCTACAGCATCGGGACGGTCTATAACCTTCAGAATAGCACTGTCTGTACCATGGCCTTTCCCCGTCAGCGCCAAACTTCCGTAAAGTGTGACCCTGAACTTTTCTGCTCCGGGGTTCTTTTCCAAAAATAATCCGGCAGCACGGCTCGGTCCCATCGTATGACTGGAAGACGGTCCGTATCCGATATTGTAAATCTCACGTATCGATTTCATTTCAATCTGGTTTAATCAAACTATATTTTAAACAGTTCGGCAACAGCTTTCCTGTTTAGTGTAAAATTAAAAAATAGCAGGCCTGTAAGCCGGGTTCTGTACCTTACGGTTTCTATCATTTATCTACTCTGCAAATCACTTTGCAGCTCTAGCAGCCTACCCCCCGGCATCGATCGGGCTAATCGAATGCGCCGGTATACATGGCCTTGCAACTCGTGAGACGTACGGCTACCACAGTTACCTGCAGTACCGGTGGGCTCTTACCCCACCTTTTCACCCTTATTTCAAGCGAAAACGAATCTTCGTGAAACGGTTTTTTTCTGTTACGTTACTATGCCCTCACGAACATCTTCCCGTTAAGAAGCACGATGCCCTGTGTTGCCCGGACTTTCCTCTTTCCCCGAAGGGACAGCGATAGAACGGCCTGCTATTTTATCTGATTCGTTTTTCACGAATTAATTCATAATCGGATCTTTGGGAAAATTAGCCCAAATCCGGTAACGTCCTCCCAATCCGCTCATCGAAGCTTCCCATAAATTATCGTTAGGAATTTCGAAAAAACGCGCAGGAGTAATATCCCCTACCATCCACGAATTCTCATCCAACTCCCGATCCAGTTGACCGGCATCCCAGCCACTATATCCGGCAAAAAAGCGAACTTCCCCCGGCTGTATTTTCCCCTCCTGCAACAAACGAGTCAGTTTCGAGAAATCGCCCCCCCAATAGATACCCGGCACAATTTGCAAAGCATCTTCAACTTCTGCATGATTATGAAGATAATACAGTTGATTTTGTTCGACAGGGCCACCGATATAGACAGGATATTCCAATCCGGCTAATTCCGTAACCAGATCCGAAGTGGTGTAAGCCATCGGCTTATTCAAAACAAAACCGATACTTCCCTTTTCGTCATGTTCTACCATAAAAATAACGGACCGGGAAAAATATTTCCCTTGCAGAAATGGTTCGGCAATCAAAATATTGCCAATCTCCACTTTTTTACGATTCCTTCTTATTTTAAATAAATCCTGAAATTGTTCGTCCACAATAATTCGTATTTTTACGAGCCAAAAATAACAAATTATTTTGTGATGCCGAGAATATTCACGGTCATACTTTTTATATTTTGCATAAATTGTCTGTCGGCCCAACAAAAAGAAGTCGTCCGTTCCATCTTCTGGAAAGGTGATACCCTCCCTCATGTTTGGCTGGAAGAAGTCAGTGTCCGGCAGAAAAATAAAAATGCCGGCTGGTTTCAGCGTCAGCACCGGCGGCAAACCCGGTTGGAATATAATGTCCGGAAAGTATATCCCTATGCCCGGATAGCTGCCGGTAAAGTCAATGAGATCGAACAGAAACTGTCGGCCGTCACCCGGGAAGCCGATCGTAAAAAGATCATCAAGGAAGAATACAACCAGCTGATGAAAACGTTCAAGGCCCCCCTGATGAAACTCAGCATTACCCAGGGACGGATTTTGATCCGATTAATCTACCGGGAAACCAGCCACACTTCTTTCGCGCACATCCGGGAATACCGGGGGACGGTAAATGCCTACTTCTGGCAATCGATCGCTTTAATCTTCGGAAATAACCTGAAAGCAGCCTATGATCCGCAAGGCGAAGATGCCGAAATCGAGGAAATTGTACAAAAAATCCTGTCAGAATCCAAAAGGTAAAAAGTTTTTCTAACTTTGCATAGATTGTTCAGCCCAATTATCGGCGCATTAACAAATTGTAAAACGATGACATTCGAAGAGATCAGGAAAGATATCAAGGCCCGGAAATATAAACCCATCTATTTTCTATGCGGTGAGGAACCTTTTTTTATCGACCGGTTGACTGCATTACTCGAAAATACCGTGCTGACCGAGGATGAAAAGGCATTTAACCAGACTGTTTTATATGGGAACGATGTATCGATGAGTACGATCACCGATACCGCCCGCCGTTTTCCAATGATGTCCGAACGACAGGTGGTCATTGTCCGGGAAGCTCAGAATATCCGGGACTTCGACAATCTATTACCTTATATCGATCATTACCAAAATTCGACCATTCTGGTCCTGGCGTATAAAAATAAGAAACCGGACAAACGTAAGGGAGTATTTAAAAAACTCGGGAATACTCCCCATTGTATTTATTTCGAATCGGCCAAACTTTATGACAACAAGATTCCGGAATGGATCATCGGTTATTGTAAAGAAAAATCATATGGAATCACGACTAAAGCAGCCGGTATCCTGGCCGAAAGCTTGGGAACCGATCTGAGCCGGGTAGCGAATGAAATCGATAAGCTGGTACTGCTTTTACCTCAGGGAGGTGAAATACAGGAATCTCTGGTCGAGGAACATACAGGAATCAGTAAAGACTTCAATAGTTTCGAGCTCCTGAGTGCCATAATTCGTAAGGATTTCCTAAAAGCCAATCAGATTGTGAACTACTTTGAAGCCAACCCGAAAAACAATCCCCTGGTATTGACCATCACCACCCTTTTCAGGTATTTCCTGAACCTGCTGACCTATCACTATCAGAAAAAAACGACGCCCAATACTCAGGAAATGGCCAGGTTATTAGGTGTACATCCTTTTTTTATGAAAGACTATATCGACGGAGGTAAAATCTATAATGCCATGAAATGTGCAACCACGATCTCCTTGCTGCGGGAATACGACATGAAATCCAAAGGGGTAGGTAATGCGAATATTTCGGACGGAGAATTACTGAAAGAGCTGATATTCAAAATCATGCATTAATATTCCCGGACAAGTAACTATAATCATCCCAAGAACGTATTAAACCATATGAAAAGAACAACTACTTCAATATCGACCCAACCTTTGAATAAAGCCGTATTTTTGGACCGGGACGGCACGATCAATTCGGACGAAGGACATTATTATATATACAAACCGGAGGACTTTGTATTCAATCCGGGAGTCATCGAAGGCTTGAAACGTCTTCAGAAAGCCGGTTATCTTTTGATCGTCATCACCAATCAGGGAGGAATCGCTAAAGGGATATATACCCGGGAAGATATGTTCAAAGTACACGAAAAGATGTGTGCCGAATTGGAAAAGCATGGAGTGACCCTGACTAAGATCTATTATTGTCCCCACCATGAAAGCATAAAAACCTGTGTTTGCCGGAAACCTTCTCCTTATATGGTCAACCTGGCCATCGAAGAATTCCATATCGATAAGAAGCGATCCTGGTTTATCGGGGATAGCTCAAAGGATGTAAAATGTGCTGAAGATGCCGGAGTTAAACCGTTACGTATTCACAAAAATCAGGATATCACACCGGTCATCGATCAAATATTGAAATCGAAAGATTCATTCTAAGTCCGAAGAATTCCAGGACTACCTCTAAAATTAAGTAAAAAATAACAGA
The DNA here is from genome assembly GCF_000980245.1 of Odoribacter sp. N15.MGS-14. Taxonomy (NCBI): domain Bacteria; kingdom Pseudomonadati; phylum Bacteroidota; class Bacteroidia; order Bacteroidales; family Odoribacteraceae; genus Odoribacter; species Odoribacter sp. N15.MGS-14. The sequence continues at coordinate 4,119 of NZ_LARE01000037.1, read as the reverse complement.
TCGGGCTTGGGATTTAAGCGGGAATTGAGTAATTTCGCTCAATTTTTAAAAATCCACAGCATATGGCTCATTACATTAAAGAAGTATCACGTACATTTGGAGAATATCTGTTAATTCCGTCACTCACCACCAAAGAGTGTACTCCTGACAATGTTTCCTTGAAAACGCCGGTTGTCAAATTCCGTCAAGGGGAAACCTCGAAAATACAATTGAACATTCCGTTTGTATCTGCAGTGATGCAGGCAGTCTCCGACGACGGTCTGGCTATTGCCTTAGCCCGTAACGGAGGTTTGTCGTTTATTTTCGGTTCTCAACCTATCGAAAGTCAGGCCGAGATGGTAAGGCGGGTAAAGAAATTCAAAGCCGGATTTGTAGTGAGTGATTCTAATTTACGTCCCGATTGTACCCTACAGGATGTTGTTCGCTTAAAGGAACAAACCGGACACGCCAGTGTTGCCATTACGGATGACGGAACCCCTAATGGAAAATTATTAGGTATGATTACAAGCCGGGATTATCGGTTGAAAACAGATCCGTTAGATAAACCGGTAGTTGATTTCATGACTCCTTTCGAAAATCTGATTGTAGGAAAGTTGGGGCTGACTTTAAGTGAAGCCAATACGATCATCTGGGATCATAAGTTGAATTGCCTTCCGATTATAGACGACAATCAAAGACTTCAATATTTTGTCTTCCGCAAAGACTACGACAATCATATAGAAAATCCCAATGAATTGCTCGACAGCCATAAAAAACTGATGGTCGGAGCCGGAATTAACAGCCGCGACTTTAAAGAACGGGTACCTGCCTTGGTAGATGCCGGAGTAGATGTGCTGGTAGTGGATTCTTCCGACGGTTTTTCGGAATGGCAATACGAAACGATCCGCTGGATTAAAGAAACGTATAACGAAGAAGTCAAGGTAGGCGGTGGTAATGTGGTGGATAAAGAAGGATTCTTATATCTGGTGAAAGCCGGAGCCGATTTTGTAAAAGTAGGGATCGGCGGTGGTTCTATCTGTATCACTCGTGAGCAAAAAGGGATCGGCCGGGGACAGGCGACTGCTCTGATCGAAGTATGCCAGGCTCGTCAGGAATATTTCGAACAAACCGGTATTTATATTCCGATCTGTTCCGACGGAGGACTTGTACATGACTATCACATGACCTTAGCATTGGCCATGGGCGCCGACTTCCTGATGATGGGACGCTACTTTGCCCGCTTCGACGAGAGTCCGAGTAAAAAACTGGCTATCGGTAATAGCTATGTGAAAGAATATTGGGGAGAAGGATCCAACCGTGCTCAAAACTGGCAACGCTACGATATGGGAGGAAACAGTAAAGCTGCCCTGAAATTCGAAGAAGGGGTCGACAGTTATGTTCCATATGCCGGAAAAATGAAAGACAATCTGGAAATCACCCTGGGCAAAATCAAATCGACCATGTGTAGCTGTGGTTCCGTTACGATTCCTCAATTACAGGAAAGAGCAAAAATCACCTTGGTGTCCTCTACTTCTATTGTCGAAGGAGGAGCACACGATGTAATTCTGAAAGATACCAAGATTCAATAACAAATCAGGGATGCCACAAAATGGGTGGCTTCATTGACTGGAGTCAGATTTAAATAACCGGATTTTATCCGGTTATTTTTATATACGGCCGGATAGAGCTGTTGCAAATGCCTGTGCTCCTGCCAAGCCTCCCCCGCTTTGGCATAATAACGAACCGTGAACTCTCCTTCCGCATGTTCGTCCAAATATCGCCGGCTCAACATAAGGGCGACTATTCCCATATTATAACGCAGATTGATTTCCAGGCAAGGTTGCACTCTATACTTTCCCGCAGAGTCGGAATAAATCATCATATCTATCCCTAAATATCCCCGGTAATCGGGCAAAATCCCGGCAATCATATCCGGCAATTCCTGTTTCAGCGACTGCAACTTTTCTTCTCCTAATTTACTTCCCAGTAATTGCTCAATATACGCTTGAGCTCCCAGATAATTCCCGCGATATTCACCGTTCAGGCCGGTAGAAAATACCGACCATCCGATAAATTCCACCCCTTGCCTTCCTGCACAAAACTCCATGGCAAAATCCAGTACCTTATTCAATTTTTTTTCCAACATAACATACCCCTGCCGTTTCAATATCCCGTGTAATCGTTCTTTCTCTTTCACAGCAATAGGTTTTCCGAGTACCAGAATACCTTTCCCCGAAGAAGACCAGGGCGCTTTCACCAGGTATTTTCCGGTTTTCATTTTCTGTTCGATCTCTTCGATAGAATAACCTGTCTCCGGAATCACTTCCTTTTCCAGATCAGGAATCAAACCGAACAAACGAATCAACCCTTCCCGGGCTTTCCTGCGGCTATACCACTCTTTTCGTTCCGTCTTCCACTCCTCCCCCATCCCCCGTTCGGCCAGCCAATGGCACATTTTCGGACTCCATCCCCACGGTTCCCCTTTCACCTCTCCCAAAATCCCGGCTTCTGCCTCCTGAATAAAACCGGCCTTCAAATGCAAAGGCTCATAAACCGATGCCATAAATGCCGGATCCGGTAAATTCCTGACTAAGACCCAATCATCTTCCGATTCTCCCAGAAATACAGGTAAAACCGCCAAATCTTCAGCCATGGTCACCACATTAGCCGGAGGCATATAGTATTTACTTCCATTGGCAATCGCCATTTCACAATCCGGATTGAATATCCAAAGCCTTTTCCTGTTTTCCATCGACCTGATCTGTTTCTCCCTGCAAATATAAATAAAACGCCGTTTTTTTCTAAAAAGATCAACCGAAACCCCGGCATAGCTAAACCTTTCTCCGCCGATTAGCGAAAACGAAGTCAGGTTTCGAAATTTCAAGTCAGGACCCAATTTTCACTATGCCCATCAAAGTGGTCGGAGTTATTGTAAAAATGACTCTTTTAAATCACCTCTCCCTTCCTCCTTCAGCCCTGTGTTTATTGTGATTTTCATTATAAACCGACGACGACTTATTGTATTTATACCCATATACAAACAACTATATATCAATAAATTGCAATTAAATTTTGCAATCAAATACTTGCTTTTAAAAGATAAAGTCCGTAAGTTTACCCTACCAAAAAGAACCGTTATGATGGAAAAACAAACCGGAAATACCCGATTCATGCAGACCTTTGTTTCTACCGATTGTGTCATATTCGGTTTTGACCGGAATCAACTGCATGTATTACTTGTTGAACGAAACACGCTTTCTGCTAACGAAGGGCATCTGAAATTACCGGGAAGCCTGATCTATCAGGAAGAAGACGCCGATAGTGCAGCCGCGAGGGTACTGAGTGAACTTACAGGTATCAAAAAAATGGTACTGAAACAGTTCAAAAGTTTTACTTCTTTGCAACGGACGTCTAACCCGGCAGACACCCTTTGGTTGCAACAAGAATATCACAATCAGATCGACCGCCTGATTACGATCGCTTATTTGTCTATCTGTAAAATCGACCGGAAATTGCATACGGTATCCAAATACAAAAAAGTTGTTTGGTACCCCGTAAGTGAACTTCCTTCTCTTCCGTTTGATCACAATCAAATTGTCGAAGAAGCTTTACAAGCAATCCGCAATTGGGGGGAGCACGAACCTTCTATCCTGTTCGGATTACTCCCCACAAAATTTACGGCTTCTGCCTTGCGCCATTTATATGAAGCTGTCTATCACAAAAAATGTGATGTCCGTAATTTTCAGAAAAAAATGGCAGGAATGGAATATGTGATTCCTTTAGAAGAAAAGGAACAGAGAGTAGCCCATCGGGCTGCCCGGTTATTTAGATTCGACCGGATATTGTACAAAAAACGTAATGTAAGTATTTAAAATCGATGTAGCCATGTATTTAATAGGTTATGATATCGGCAGCTCTTCCGTAAAAGCTTGCCTGATCGACGCAGTCACCGGACAAATGATTGCCTCTGATTTTTTCCCGAAAACAGAAATGCCCATTTCTGCCAGACACCCCGGTTGGGCGGAACAAGATCCGGAAATGTGGTGGAATAATTTAAAAAAAGCCCACAATTCGGTTATGCAACAGGCCCATATAGCAGGAGCTGAGATTAAAGCTATCGGAATATCCTGGCAGATGCAT
>NZ_LARE01000202.1:0-480 GCF_000980245.1 Odoribacter sp. N15.MGS-14 | reverse complement strand
GTAGTCCCAGGCAGAGTTGAACTGCCGACCTCTACATTATCAGTGTAGCGCTCTAACCAACTGAGCTATAGGACTAGTTCAACCTTGTCTACCTGATGTTAGACTCGGCTTCTTTCTTTTCTCTTGTTTATCTCTATCTATACTTCTATAGATGGTTGATCTATATGTTATAAATAAACAAGTACCAGTAGTACAATAATAGAACCTATGAAATCGTTGTTACGACATCGCTCCAGAAAGGAGGTGTTCCAGCCGCACCTTCCGGTACGGCTACCTTGTTACGACTTAGCCCCAATTACCAGTTTTACCCTAGGACGCTCCTTGCGGTTACGTACTTCAGGTACCCCCGGCTTTCATGGCTTGACGGGCGGTGTGTACAAGGCCCGGGAACGTATTCACCGCGCCATGGCTGATGCGCGATTACTAGCGAATCCAGCTTCACGAAGTCGGGTTGCAGACTTCGATCCGAACTGAGAGAGG
>NZ_LARE01000201.1:0-504 GCF_000980245.1 Odoribacter sp. N15.MGS-14 | reverse complement strand
GGTTTGGCACCTCGATGTCGGCTCATCGCATCCTGGGGCTGTAGTAGGTCCCAAGGGTTGGGCTGTTCGCCCATTAAAGCGGTACGCGAGCTGGGTTCAGAACGTCGTGAGACAGTTCGGTCCCTATCCATCGCAGGCGCAGGAAATTTGAAGGGAGCTGACCCTAGTACGAGAGGACCGGGTTGGACAGACCGCTGGTGAACCAGTTGTCTCGCCAGAGGCACAGCTGGGTGGCTATGTCTGGAATTGATAAGCGCTGAAAGCATCTAAGCGCGAAACGAACCTTAAGATGAGATTTCCCATTCCTAAAAGGAAGTAAGACACCAGAAGGAAGATCTGGTAGATAGGTCAGGTGTGTAAGTGAAGTGATTCATTGAGCTAACTGATACTAATATGTCGAGGGCTTGACCAAGGTAAAGGAAGAAGAGTTGTAAGGTTGGAAAGAAAGTTGAAGTTATACATTGAGTAGTTTTGAGAGAATCTGGTGAAAGAGATTTTCTTGGA
>NZ_LARE01000200.1:0-505 GCF_000980245.1 Odoribacter sp. N15.MGS-14 | reverse complement strand
AAAGTGGGATTGCCATCGCTCAACGGATAAAAGCTACCCTGGGGATAACAGGCTTATCACTCCCAAGAGTTCACATCGACGGAGTGGTTTGGCACCTCGATGTCGGCTCATCGCATCCTGGGGCTGGAGTAGGTCCCAAGGGTTGGGCTGTTCGCCCATTAAAGCGGTACGCGAGCTGGGTTCAGAACGTCGTGAGACAGTTCGGTCCCTATCCGGCGCGGGCGTAAGATATTTGAGAGGAGCTGTCCTTAGTACGAGAGGACCGGGATGGACGGACCACTGGTGTATCTGTTGCACCACCAGGTGCACGGCAGAGTAGCCAAGTCCGGACGGGATAAACGCTGAAGGCATCTAAGCGTGAAGCCCCCCTCAAGATGAGATCTCTCATTCGAAAGAAGTAAGACCCCTTGAAGACGACGAGGTAGATAGGGCAGAGGTGGAAGGGCAGTAATGTCCGGAGCTGACTGTTACTAATCGGTCGAGGGCTTGACCAAAATGGTTCTAA
>NZ_LARE01000034.1:0-32555 GCF_000980245.1 Odoribacter sp. N15.MGS-14 | reverse complement strand
CGGCAATGATAGCCGTCGTGGAGATAGCATTTTTAATGCCTTTCTCATCTTGCCGTCCGATATAATGGGCGATGACTACATTAGCGCCTATCGATATGCCGATAAAAAGATTGATAATCAAACTGATGACCAATCCATTGCTACCGACGGCCGCCAAAGCCTGACTGCTGGCAAATTGTCCGACAACAGCAACATCTACTGAATTGAACGATTGTTGCAGGATACCGCTGGCGATCAGAGGCAAGGCAAATAGCAGTAATTTGCGGAAGATTCCGCCGTGAAGCATATCTATACGGACAGTACTATTCGTTTTTTCTTGTCCCATAGCGGTGTCATTTTTCGATTTTAGCTATTCTGTTTTCTGGCAAAACATTATAAAGTTCGCCGGCATGACAGTACGGCAAGTCAAAGATTCAGTGTGCTTTGAAAAATGATTTAAAATAAATTATTTTTTCGTAGCGAAAAATTTCCGGTAAAAAAGGATTAACATCAACACACCGATCGTGATATATGAATCGGCCAGGTTGAATACCGGACGGAAGAAAAGAAAATCTTCACCGCCCCAAACGGGTACCCAACCGGGGATCGTACCTTCTATTAAAGGAAAATATAACATATCGACAACCCGTCCGTGCAGGAAAGAAGAGTAACCACCGCCTTCAGGGAATAGGCTGGCAATCTGATAGTGACTATCGTTAAAGATCATACCGTAGAAAAGACTGTCAAAAATATTTCCGATAGCCCCGCAAAAAATCAAGGCAAAAGAAAACAGTACGCCTAAAGGGGCTTTTTCACGGATAAGTTTTAAGATATACCAACCGATACCGGCAACAGCCACAAGGCGGAATAAACTCAACACAGCCTTTCCGAATTTCCCATCTCCCAGTTCCATTCCGAAAGCCATCCCGTTATTTTCAATAAAAAGAATTTTGAACCAGTTTCCGAAGACACTGAATTCTTCCCCAATCATCATATGGGTTTTGATCCAGATTTTTACAGCTTGATCCAGAACAAGTAAGACTATAATGAAAATCACCAGTTTATTCCGCACACTCATAATGAAAACCAGGAGTTTAGAATTAAGAACTAAGAGTTTAAAATTGCAAATCCGAAACGGTAAATAAAAGAGAAAAAATAATCAGATTCTTTTCAAAGACTGACTGGAACAAAGCTGATTGGCATAACCGGAACACCCTGATTCATATTTATTGATCAGAACCGGAAGCCGTTTGCCAATCAGAGTGTTCGAAGGGCCCGCTAATCAGACCTGAAAATCCGCTGACCGGACTGGATCAGTTCTCTTTCCCTTCTTTGGCCTCGATGCTTAACGTGGCATGAGGAACAGCACGTAATCTTTCTTTCGAAATCAGCTTACCTGTTACCCGGCAAATACCATACGTTTTATTTTCGATCCGAATTAAGGCTGCTTCCAAATGGGCGATAAACTTAGCCTGTCTCTGAGCTAAACGGCCGGCCTCTTCTTTAGAAAGAACAGAGGCTCCTTCTTCCAGTACCTTGAATGTAGGACAAGTGTCCGCAATGTCGTTCCCGTCACTTCCCGAGATGACACCTTTCAGCAAGTCATAATCTTTTCTTGCTTTATCGAGTTTCTCCAGAATTAATTCCTTAAATTCCTGCAACTCTTCATCCGAATATCTCGTCTTCTCTGCCATAGCTTATAAGTTTTTGTCTAAATTAATAAAAAACATCAACATTTGAAAATTTTACAGATGTTTCTTCATACGAAATACCGGCGGGATTGTTCGCCGGTTTCGGCATTCAGTTTATTCTTTCAATTTTGATAAAGGTGTGAATGTCGTCGATCTCGATATCCTTGGCTTTATCATCCTTCTCGTCCGTTAGTTCGATATACTCGGCTAATACCTGACTGGCAATGTATTGCGAGAAATTTTCGACAGCCTCGTTTATCTCTTTGTGCCGGCCGATAGCTAACGTGATTTTATCCGTAACATCAAAATTACTTTCTTTCCGAAGATTCTGAATTCGGTTGATCAATTCCCGGGCAATTCCTTCTTCTTTCAATTCTTTGGTTACGTTGATATCTAAAGCTACCGTCAGGCGTCCTTCGTTGGCGACTAACCAACCCGGGATATCTTCCGACAATATTTCGACATCTTCCAGGCTCAAATCGATCGATTCGGTACCGATATTCAGTTGATAGCGGCCATTTTTCTCGAACTCGAAAATATCACTTTGTTCCATTGCGGCGATCAAAGTGGAAATTTGCTTCATATATTTACCGTATTTCGGTCCCAAAGTCTTGAAATTCGGTTTGATTTTCTTGACTAAAACACCTGTCGTATCGGTGATGTATTCGATTTCCTTAACATTGACTTCCGAGAGGATAATATTTTTCACAGCGTCCAGTTGCCGGATCATATGATCGTTCAGAATCGGTATGATGAGTTTGCTTAGCGGTTGGCGCACGCGAAGTTGAACTTTTCTCCTCAAGCCCAGTACCATAGAAGAGATTTGTTGGGCAAGTTCCATCCTCTCTTCGAGTTCATTATCGATCAATTTTTCGTCGGCTTTCGGGAAATCGGCTAAATGTACGCTTCCGCTATGCCGTCCGGTCACTTTATTCAGGTCACCGAATAGTTTTTCCATATAGAACGGAGCGATCGGAGCCGAAAGAATAGCGATCGTTTCCAGACAAGTATATAACGTCTGATAAGCGGAAATCTTATCCTGGGAGTATTCACCTCCCCAATATCTTTTCCGGGATAAACGTACATACCAGTTGGACAGATTTTCGATAACGAAATCCTGAATAGCCCGGCCTGCCCTGGTCGGTTCGTATTTTTCGTAAGCTTCGGTCACTTCCTTGATCAGAGAATTCAGTAAAGACAGAATCCAACGATCGATCTCGGGACGTTCTTCAATAGCGACTTCTGCCTCTGCATAGCGGAAATGGTCTACATTGGCATACAAAGCGAAGAAACCGTAGGTATTGTAGAGGGTTCCGAAAAATTTACGTTTCACCTCGTCGATACCTGCCATGTCGAACTTCAGGTTATCCCAGGGCTGCGAGTTAGTAATCATATACCAACGCAATGGGTCCGATCCATAAGTGGCTATCGTAGAAAAAGGATCTACTGCATTCCCGAGCCGTTTGGACATTTTATTGCCCTTGGCATCTAATACCAGCCCGTTGGAAATGATGTTCTTGAAGGCAACCGAGTCGAAAGCCATTGTCGCGATGGCATGCAGGGTGAAAAACCAGCCCCGGGTCTGATCGACACCTTCGGCGATAAAGTCTGCCGGAAAGCGCAGTTTCTGATCGATATCTTCGCGATGTTCGAATGGATAATGAAGCTGAGCATAGGGCATAGCGCCTGAGTCGAACCACACGTCGATCAGATCTTTTTCCCGGTACATTTTTTGTCCGCTGTCTGACACCAAAATGATGTCGTCGACATAAGGACGATGCAAATCTATTTTATCGTAATTCTCTTTAGAATAATCACCGGCAATAAATCCCTGATAAGGATTTTCCTGCATAAAGCCGGCCTGGATCGATTTTTCGATCTCTTCGACTAGTTCTGCTACCGAACCGATACATTTTTTTTCTGTGCCGTCTTCACTTACCCAGATGGGGAGCGGAGTGCCCCAGTAACGTGAACGCGAAAGGTTCCAGTCAACCAGATTTTCCAGCCACTTCCCAAACCGTCCTTCGCCCGTACTGGCCGGTTTCCAGTTGATAGTCTTGTTGAGCTCGATCATCCGTTCACGTACAGCGGTAGTTTTGATAAACCACGAATCCAAAGGATAGTACAATACCGGTTTATCGGTACGCCAGCAATGCGGATAATTGTGTTCGTGTTTCTCGACCTTGAATGCTTTATTTTCTTTTTTCAGCATGACGGACAGGTCGATGTCGAGGGTGGCATCTTCTTCAGTCAGTTGAGGGTCATAAGCGTTTTTGACAAACCGGCCGGCATATTCACTGTAAAGTTCGGTATTAACATGGCTCTTTACAAATTCGGGATCGATTTCTTCCAAAACGAAAAGACGTCCGCGTTTATCGACCATCGGTTGTTTATTACCGTCTTTGTCGACCAATAACATCGGAGCGATTCCGGCTTGTTTGGCAACCCGGTCGTCGTCGGCACCGAAAGTCGGAGCGATATGTACGATGCCGGTTCCGTCTTCTGTACTCACATAATCCCCGAGGATTACCCGGAACGCATCTCCTTCGGGACACATCCAGGGCATCAGCTGTTCATAACGGATACCTTCGAGTTCCGGACCTTTGAATTCCCCGACTTTCCGATAGGGAATCAATTTGTCTCCTGCCTGATAATCTTCCAGGGCCAAACTTTCGGCTTTGGGATTGAAATAGGCACTGAACCGGTCTTTGGCCAAAATGACGGTCACCGGAAGATAGGTATAAGGATTATAAGTCTTTACGACATAATAAGTGATATTGGGTCCTACAGCCAGGGCGGTATTGGAAGGCAAAGTCCAGGGTGTAGTTGTCCACGCCAGAATATATACCGATTCGCTGTCAGCAAACAGCTTTTCGGATTTTTCGTCCCGGATTACCTTGAATTGGGCGACACAAGTCGTATCCTTTACATCCCGGTAACATCCCGGTTGGTTCAGTTCGTGTGTACTCAGACCGGTACCCGCAGCCGGAGAATAAGGCTGTATGGTATAACCTTTATAAAGAAATCCTTTTTCATACAATTTCTTCAATAGATACCATAACGTTTCGATATATCGGTTGTCATAAGTGATATAGGGATTTTTCATGTCTACCCAATATCCCATTTGCTTTGTCAGATCTTCCCATTCTTTAGTGAATTTCATGACATCTGCACGACATTCTTTGTTATATTCCACGACGCTGATCGTTTTACCGATAGCCTCTTTGGTGATTCCTAATTTTTTTTCTACACCGAGTTCTACAGGGAGACCATGCGTATCCCAGCCTGCTTTACGTTCTACTAAAAATCCTTGCAGAGTTTTATAACGGCAAATGACATCCTTAATGGTTCTGGCCATCACATGATGGATTCCGGGCATGCCGTTCGCTGAAGGAGGACCTTCATAGAAAACGAATGAAGGGTGACCTTCCCGTGTCTTCAAACTCATTTCGAAAGTCTTGTTTTCTTCCCAGGTTTTTAATATCTCTTTGTTTACCTCAGAAAGATCCAGGCCTTTGTATTCAGGAAATTTCTCGTTCATTATAGGTGATTTTTATATTTGCAATAGTAAATGACACACCTTGTTGTGCACTTTTATAAAAACAAAGTGCAAATATATCATTTTTGAATGGAAATTGATACAGTTCTCTTTTATAATCAGATAAAATTATTGTGCATTTGTCTCAGGCTTAGTCCAGTCGGGATGAAATTCGAAAATGAGGGTCGGGGGTTCCTGTTGGGCTCCCCGGCTTTCAAACTTACCGACGAATTTGAATTTTTCCGGATAATGTGTCGAGATCAGCGGATACAACGTATAGTAGGCATGCCGAAACCAATGGTCGATGATGACATGGGTGGCTTTTTGACCGATCAGCTGTTGCAGGATATCTTCCGGTTTTCCGTATTGGGAAAAACTACCGCATTTTTTCCCTCCCGAGTACATAAAGAATATTTCCGGTTTCCGGCAAATCACCCGTGCGCTATCGGGAAGATTTTTCCCGCACCATTGCATGGCAGCCGTAAATTCTGCAAAAGCATTTCCGGCAATTTCAGGACTCCAGGTTTTGTATTTCGCCAGCTGCTTTTTTTCGACCAAAGCCTGGGAATAGGCAGGAAACATGAAAATCAGGGCAAAGATAATCATGCAGGCAGCCGGTAAGAATACCGGAATATTTTTTCTCCGGCGTTTACCCAGATAAAGAATCACCGCATTTATACCGTAGAAAAACAGGAAGATGAAAAAAGGAATAGCGGCGATGAAATAGCGAAGACCGCCGTATTGTTCCGGCCACACGAGCAGGACTGCCATGGTTGCACCCAAATAGAGAAACAGGAGCAATCCGCCTTTGGGCAATTTGATGAGACCGAAAATGATCAGAAATGCGATCAGCATCCCCCGGAAAATTTCTCCCCCGGAAGATTTGGCATTCAGATTATAGGGGGTATTCAAAATGGCGTTGGGCAGCCATTTGTTCAGATAGGATCCGAAATTATCGGTAATCCGGTTTTTCCAGTCGTCCCAATTGGCCATCGTTTGTCCATTCGGTTTTTTCATAAAGTCACTGATGTAATCGTTGCTTGTTTTGCCGACGTTTTTGTTCCGTATGTCCCAGGCCGTTTTCGTACCCCAGAACGAACCGGCGAGTAATACGAACAATAATCCGTATCTCAGTAGCTGTTGGAAAGAAGTTTTCCGGGACGGGGATTCTTCCAGGGCTTTTCTATTTTTGTACAGGGCATAACACGGTTTGAGAAAGAGTATACCGCTATAAATGATAATTGCCAGAATGAGCGAAGTGCCCATAGTCCGGACAAAATAGATATAGTTGACCAGGAACAGAAGAAGAACGAGTAAGATCGTATCCCGTACCCCTTTTTTGGTAAAAAGTTGTTCCGGTTTTATGCTTAGCATCAGGAAGATTGCTGCCACGCTACAAAACAGGAAAAGCATTTCACTCATCATGATCGTGGCATACCGCAATATCTCTGCATGAATAGAACAAAATACACAAGTCAGGAAAGCAACGATGATACTTCCCGATATTTTTTTCAATAAAAAGAAAAGCAGCAAGATAGCGGCATAGAGCAAGATACCGTTTGCTATCTTTACGGCATTGATATTATCCGGAAAGAATTTCATCACTCCGGCGACAAAAACCGGATATCCCGGTGGGAAATGAGTATGTGGAGTTTCGGAAAAAGAAATGGTATTGGTAAATCCTTTGCCTTCTGCCAGCGCTTTTCCCAAAGCATAATAATGGATATTATCTCCGTTCATATCCAGTTTTACATCGTAAATCTTAGTGTAGGTACTCACAAAACAGATCGTAACGATGAGTAATAAGACATATAAAAAGGAACGGCTCTCTAGTAACGTCTGAATTGAATAATTTGTTTTTTTCTCCATCCTGTTAGTTTTTAAAACGATATTTTAACAGAGTCCAGATGGCTTCCAGGCCATCTTTCCAATTTATTTTTTTCCCTTCGGCGATGCTACGCGGGTAGTAATTGATCGGTATTTCGTGGATTTTGATTCCTTTCTTACAAACTTTTGCCGTTACTTCCGGACAAAATTCAAAGCCCTGGCATTTTAATGGAATGGATTTTAAAAATTGTGCATCGAAGAATTTATAACAGGTCGGTTCGTCTGTCAGATGTTGGCCGTATAAGAGATTCGTGACAAAAGTGACTAATCTCCCGCCTAAATAAAAACGCAGGTAAGAATGTTTGTTCGAAGGTTTCAGGAAACGGGAACCATAGACTACTTTGGCATTGTTTTCGATCACCCACTGTAATAAAGGATTATAATCTTCGGGGTCATATTCCAGGTCTGCATCCTGAATGATGATCCAATCTCCTGTCGCTAATGCTATGCCTGTTCTCAACGCTGCTCCTTTCCCCTGATTGAAAGGCTGGAGGTGATAATGTATATCCAGATCGGGGTGGGCCTGCATGAATTGCCGGCATTTTTCAGCTGTACTATCTTTTGAACCGTCGTCGATAATGAGGATCTCTTTTTCTGTTTCTCCAATCAATCGGGTCTGGTGTATTTTTCCGAGAATTTGGGAAATCGAACGTTCCTCATTATAAGCAGGTATGATGATAGATAGTTTTTTCATTGGCAGGATCGTTTTAATTGTCGGCTACGACAAAACGGGCTGTTAAACGGCTGCGTTGTTCTACCAACACATTTTTATGGCTGGTCAGCTGTTGGATGATGTCTTCATTGTAATGGCGAATCGTCAGTAAACGCACATTTTTGTTGTAGAGTACTTCGTATTCGTCATGGAGTTCATCGATGAAACTTTCAAAAATCGCTTCATTATAGTCGATGCAAAAAGAGAATGTGATTGCTGAATTTTGCATCAGGTTAAGGCGGAGTCTGTATTTGGCTAACGTAGCGAAAATACGGCTCAGTTTTTCTTCTGCTATAAAAGAAAAATCCCGGGGGGAAAGAGTCAGTAATAACTGATCTCCTTTATTGATATAAATCGGAGGTAATTTCAATTTCTCGTCCAATTCCCGGATCACCGAACCATGACTTTCCGGGTAAAGGAAAGATCTTACGAATAACGGAATCCCTTTATTTTGCAACGGTTTGATGGTTTTCGGATGAATTACTTTCGCTCCGCAGTTCGATAGTTCGATCGCTTCTTTATAGGATAGCTTACTGATAATTTCTGTATTTTCATATATTTTGGGATCGGCATTCATAATACCGGGCACGTCTTTCCAAATGGTAACATCTTCGGCATCCAGCAAATTGGCCAAAAGGGCTGCGGTATAGTCCGAACCTTCACGCCCCAGGGTGGTCGTTTGATTGGTCGTCGTTCCGGCAATGAATCCCTGCGTGATATACATAAATGTATCCTGAAAATTGAATGTCTTCCGGCACAACTGAGCCGATAATTCGATATCTACACAAGCATTTCGGTAGTTTTGGTCGGTAATCAGACATTTACGGATATCGGTAAACTTGGCTTTTCGCCCTTGTTTCTCGAGATAGGAGGCAATGATTGTTGTCGAGAGCAATTCACCGAAACAGATGATCCGGTCGTATTCATAATCGTAACAGAGGGAAGGATCACTTTTTAGGATAGTGTCCAATTCCTGATACAGGGCTTCTACCCGGGCATTTACTTCACTGTCGGCAGAACCGAAAAGATCCCGGATAATCTGCTGATGGAAATCTTGAATGCGCTGAAAAACCTCTGCAATATTACCGGTTTTCCCGAAATAAGAATTACACAAAACTTCCAGGGCATCGGTCATTTTTCCCATCGCCGATACGACAATGATTAAATTTTCCCGCTGGGTATTGATGATTTTAAATAAATTTTTTACACCTTCGGCATCTTTAACGGAAGCGCCACCAAACTTATATACGTTCATTGCGTTTAAATTTAAACACGATAATTAATTCATGGCGCTAATTTAGATATTAAAATTGAATAATAATGTGGAATCAATTCGGATTGAATGAAAACTTATTTGATTTTCAAAAAATCTGTGATTCTGAGGGAATACTAATTTCATGAAAACGTTTGTGTATTACGATTTATCATTTTATATTTGCATCTAATAACAAATAGAATCAGAATCAATGAATAAAGTTACAACCTTAAATCAGTTTATTATTGAACAGCAGGCAGGAGTACCTCAGGCAACAGGGGGTTTTTCTTGTTTGTTACATCACGTAGGTATTGCAGCCAAAAAAGTCAACCGGGAGGTGAATAAGGCTGGTTTAGTGGATATTCTGGGGCGTGCCGGCTCCGAGAATGTACAAGGTGAAGACCAGCAAAAACTGGACATTTATGCCAATGAGACTTTTTTGTCGGAACTGAAAGCCAGTGGTGAATGTTGCGGTGTTGCTTCAGAAGAAAATCAGGATATCATTGTTTTTGACGATGGATTGAGCCGTGATGCGAAATATATCTTTTGTATGGATCCGCTGGATGGCTCTTCGAATATCGACGTGAATGTCTCTATCGGTACTATTTTTTCTGTTTACCGCCGCAAATCTCCGCTGGGCGAAGTTGCGAATATCGATGACTTTTTACAGCAAGGTTGTGACCAGGTTGCTGCCGGTTACGTTATTTATGGCTCTTCTACGATGTTGGTATATACGGCCGGCAACGGAGTGAACGGTTTTACGCTGGACCCTTCTATCGGGGAGTTCTGTCTTTCACATCCGAATATTAAAACACCGGAAAATGGTTTTATTTATTCTATAAACGAAGGAAATTATGAGAAATTTCCGGTGGGAGTGAAAAAATATATAAAGTATTGCCAGGAAACCGATAAGAAAACCAAGCGTCCTTATACTTCGCGTTATATCGGTTCTCTGGTGGCCGATTTCCACCGGAATTTATTGAAGGGAGGTATTTTTATTTATCCCGAAACCAATAGCCATCCGACAGGAAAACTGCGTCTGTTGTACGAATGTAATCCGATTGCATTTATTGCCGAGCAAGCCGGAGGATTGGCTACGGATGGCGGAAACCGGATATTGGACATGACCCCTGAAAATATCCACCAACGGATACCTTTTTATACCGGCTCAAAAAATATGGTCACTAAAGTAGGGGAATTTTTGAAGTTTTTCAATAATATATAATTGATAAAATTGAATAGTGAATTTTATAGTAAAATTCGAAAGATATGATTAATAAACAATTGCTAAATCCTTCCAGCATTGTGGTGGTTGGAGGATCGGACGATATTCAGAAACCGGGTGGTAAGGTATTGAAGAATTTGATCGATGGACATTTTAAAGGGAGTTTATATGTGGTGAATCCGAAAATGGATGAAGTACAAGGTATCAAATCCTACCGGGACGTGAAAGATTTGCCGGAAGTGGATTGCGCTATCCTGGCCATCGCTGCCAAATTCTGTCCGTCGACGGTAGAGATGCTGGCGAAACAAAAAAATACCCGGGCATTTATCATTCTGTCTGCCGGATTTAGTGAAGAGAATGCAGAAGGGAAAGCATTGGAAAAACAAATTGTAGAAACGATCGATTCTGTCGGGGGAGCTTTGATCGGCCCGAATTGTATCGGCGTATTGACAACGAACTACAATGGGGTATTCACGACCCCTATACCGAAATTGGATCCGAAAGGAGTAGATTTCGTATCGGGCTCGGGAGCAACGGCACTTTTCATTATGGATGCCGGTATGCAGAAAGGTGTAAAATTTTCGAGTGTATTTTCAGTCGGTAATTCTGCCCAGTTAGGCGTGGAAGAGGTCCTGGAATATTGGGACGAATCTTTCGATCCCGAGACAAGTTCACGGATTAAATTGATGTATGTAGAGAGTATCGATAAACCGGAAAAATTATTGAAGCATGCTTCCTCACTGATCCGGAAAGGTTGTCGTATCGCTGCAATCAAATCAGGCGGTTCCGCTGCCGGAAGCCGTGCCGCTTCGTCGCATACCGGAGCTTTGGCCAGCTCGGATGTAGCCGTGGAAGCTTTATTCCGGAAAGCCGGTATCGTACGGTGTAACGGGCGGGATGAACTGGCCACGGTGGCAGCTATTTTTAACTATCCCGAATTGAGGGGAAAGAATATGGCTATCGTAACCCATGCCGGAGGACCGGCCGTAATGCTGACAGATGCCTTGTCGGATGGAGGAATGGAAATTCCTCATTTGGAAGGGCCGAAGGCTGAAGCATTGCTGGCACAGTTGTTTAACGGATCTTCTGTAGGTAATCCCATTGACTTTTTAGCGACGGGAACAGCTGAACAATTGGGAATTATCCTGGATGCCTGTAATCGCGATTTCGATAATATCGACGGTATTGCAGTGATCTTCGGTAGTCCCGGGCTTTTCCCCGTTTTCGATGTATATGAAGTATTGCGTGAAAAAATAGCTACTTCCCCGAAACCGATTTATCCCATATTCCCCTCTTCGATGGTGGTGAAAGAGGAAATCGACGAGTTTGTACGGAAAGGTGGCGTTTACTTCCCTTATGAAGTGAATTTTGGTAATGCTTTGTGTAAAATATACCGTACCCCTGCTCCGCAACCTGCCGAGCCCGAATTGCCGGAAGTAGACCGGAAACGGATCCGGGCAGTCGTCGATCAGGCTGAAAACGGCTATCTGTCACCTGAACAGATCCATGAATTGCTGGATGCTGCCGGTATTGCCCGGGCGAAAGAAGGTGTGGCCGATAAAGAGGAAGAAATTGTCGGTCTGGCCCGTCAGATCGGTTTCCCGTTAGTGATGAAAGTAGTAGGACCTGTCCATAAATCCGATGTCGGTGGGGTAACCCTCAACGTAAGGGACGAAGCGACGGTACGCAGCGAATTCCGTCGGATGATGCAGATCAAAGATACGCATGCCGTCATGCTGGCTCAGCAGTTATCCGGGACCGAAGTGTTTATCGGGGCTAAACGGGAAGATAAATTCGGACATATGGTGTTGTGCGGATTAGGAGGTATCTTTATCGAGGTATTGAAAGATGTGAAAGCAGGCTTGGCTCCGATTGCCCAACCGGAAGCTTTGGATATGGTCCGTAGCTTGAAATCGTATAAAATCATTCAGGGAGTACGGGGACAAGAACCGGTGAACGAACAAAAATTCGCCGAAGCCGTGTCGAGGGTGTCCATGTTAGTGAAAGTGGCTCCTGAAATTTTTGAGATGGACCTGAATCCATTACTCGGTAATAAAGAAAATGTGGTGGCGGTGGATGCCCGTATCCGGATTGAAAAATGAAAAAACAAGACTTTATTTTTATACTGGGGGTAGCGGTTTTGCTGCTACCCTTTTTTATCTGCCGGCCTGTTTACGAATGGTATCATGCTTTTAATGCGGCTCATGGCATGATCATGAGTTTCCTGAAATTTGCCGTCTTGTCGACTTTGGGAGAGATGATCGGCTTGCGGATTAGTGCCGGCGTGTATTGCCGGAAAGGATTCGGGGTTTTGCCCCGGATGTTTGTATGGGGGATATTGGGGATGGGCATTAATATGGCGATGGTTATTTTTTCGAATGGTACTCCGGCATTTTTGCAATACCTTGGCATGCAGGAGGCTCCGGCGGTTTTTCATGCACCGGGATTGTGTTGGGCTAAAGTAGGGGTGGCTTTTGCCGTGTCGGTGAGTATGAATACCATTTTCGCTCCGGTATTTATGACGCTGCATAAAATTACGGATACCCATATTCTGATGCACGGCGGTACACTCCGTGGTTTCTTCACACCACTGGATATGGGAGGGATCATGAGCAGTTTGAACTGGAAGGTGTTGTGGGGATTTGTCTTTAAGAAAACCATCCCTTTCTTCTGGTTCCCGGCTCATACCATCACTTTTCTGTTGCCCGGCAATATGCGGGTATTGTGTGCTGCCTTGTTGGGAGTGGTATTGGGAATCCTTTTAGCGGTCGCAGCCCGCAAAGGGGACACTTCCGCACCGGATAAGGGAAGGGTTGAAAGAAAGATATAAATAAAATGCGGTTTTCTGAATTGATTTATTCAGTCGGAAAACTATAATTTAAAGTTCTTTAATTTCTTTGACGGGAAGGCCGGTCAGCTCACTGATATCTTCTGCGGCAAAACCTTTTGCTTTCATATTACGGGCGATTTCCAGCTGTTTCTTTTTTTCGCCTTCTTTCCGGCCTTTCTCCATTCCCTCCTCTATTCCCTTTTCTTTGGCGAAAGCGATTGTCACTAACTGGTCGCGATAGACCTTGATACTTTCGTCGTACTTTTCGCGTTCTTCTTTTGTCAGTGATGCGAGTCGATGATTTTTTCCAGTTTTTCGAACACCGCTTTGCGGGCCTTAAACGGTAATCGGTTTAGTGTTTCCATATTCTTTAATACATAAATCCAGCGTTCAAAATCAGTTATACATTCTTCTTCTTCCTTCGTAAAAGCCGGAAGTTCGATGAAAATAAAGCGTAGCTTATCCGAAAATACCTCGTGTGTATCACGGTCGGAGAGTACGATGTCCGTGCGCAGTTTGCCCGGAGAATCACCCAGACGGAAATTCATGAAGAACACACCGATCCTGAATATGCCGTTCACCTACCAACAGATCGTTCAGAAAGTCGATCAGCAGGTCCTTTGTCATTTCCTGTCCGAAAATGATTTTGAATCCGACATCTGTAAAAGGATTGATAAACTTCGCCATGATAGTTCTGTTTTCATACAAAAAAAGCGAATTTCCTCCGTATGACCAAGCATATCCGTTATTTCCTGCATCCTGTTTCTGCCATACGATATATCCCCTGAAAGAATCGTTAACGGAACAAAATCTCGTATAGACCATGCTACAGTCAATGGTTCCCCGGTGGGTGGAAATACAGATCTCCTGTAAGAATATGGTCGTAGTCTGTCTGAAAAATTGGAAAATATCGTAAAAGTACCTTCTTAAAAGAAAAAAATCAATATCTTTGCATCCGATTTTGGTGTCACGATTCTGCTGCTACGGAAAAGTGATGAAAAGGGAATCAGGTGAAAATCCTGGACAGACCCGCTGCTGTAAGCTCTGTTAAGATCTTCAACAATACTTTAGCCACTGTTCTGGAAAGAATGGGAAGGGCGTTTGAAGATTGGAGTAAGTCAGAAGACCTGCCGAAATGATGTATGATTGATAAACCTTCGGGGATTAAGGTTGCTCGATTCGGACTTGATTTTTTTTACAAAGGGTGTGCTTTACGGCAGGGATTATGCCGGAAAACAATTTCCAGTCAGGATTCTGCAATATGATTTCTTTTCAGGTGAATTTAGAATTATGCAAAATGTTACCGGTAAACGGGGAAGCGCCGGTGGCACATGAATGGGGTGAATTTATGCAAGTTTTTTGAGGGGAAACTTTCAATTTGTTGGGAGTGGCTTTGCTGCTGTTACGACGAATAAACTTGTATGTAATTAACAAACAATAATTTATGTCGGTGTAAAACAAATTCAAGATGAAAAGGAAATTTATTTTAACTTCTCTTGCCCTTACGTTCTGTATGGGCATGTATGCAGAGCAACCTGTAACTATAAAAACCGATTCCATGCGTCGGATAGATTTGGAGGAGGTGATGATCCATGCGACTAAAACCGGAGCTTTATTAAAAGATCTTCCGAACAGGGTAGAGGTGGTGACCAAGCGGCAGATCGAAGCTTCGGGGATCAATAATCTGACGGACCTGTTGAAAAATTTTGTTAATGTGGATGTGATTGAGTATCCGGGATATAATTCTTATTTCAGTATCCGGGGATTCAAACCGACAGAAGGAAAATACACGACAGTCCTGATCGATGGAGTACCGGCCGGTACTACCAATATGGCGACACTTTCTTTAGGCGATGTAGAGCAGGTGGAAGTTCTGAAAGGCCCTTTCTCCGCCATGTATGGTTCGGATGCGATGGGTGGAGTGGTGAACATCGTCACCAAACGGAATAAGGATAAACTCACCGGAGGAATCAAAGTTGCAGCCGGAAGTTATCAAACTTCCAAAGGGGCTTTTCATGTCGGTGGACGGATCTACCGGGGGCTTTCTTTCGATGCCTCTTTCGATTATACTGCTCAGGCACGAAACTATAAGATCGGAGACCATAATCTCTTGCATATGTCGGCAACGGATAAAGCTATCCTCGGTAAAGATACTTATGGTATTAAAATGAATGGCTCACGGCATAGCGGTATCGCCGGTAAAGGCCGTATCGGTTATGATTTCGGGAAAAACTGGTCTTTGAATTTTACCGAGATTTTTTTTGTGGGTAAGGACCTGCCGACGGGAGGAAATGTCTGGGGGGCTAACGGATTGAAAAAGAAAGATGTCACCCGGTATACCGAAAAATTGGAACTCAACGGAAAAGTGAATAATCATAATTTGTTTTTCGCTCCTCATTACTCTACAGCTAAGACCGATACTTATACGGCAGACACCGATACGGCTTATGTGTATTCGGGTAACGAACTGAATACTTATGGATTTACAGCACACGATAATCTGATTTTAGGCAAACAAAGAATTGCTTTCGGATTCGATAACAATAATGAAGTCAGTGAGATAACCAGTTTTAAAGCGCGTGGTGAGATTAAAGCACCTTATCAACCCCGTTTCCGGAATACGGCTTGGGGGATATTCCTGCAGAGTAACTTGAAATTATTTAAAGAAAAATTGGACTTGTCGGTCGGATTGCGCTATGATTATATCGATTTTAAACTTCGGAAAACACCTGGTTTGGAGAATGAAGAGAAATCGGAAAGTTACAACACTTTCAATCCCAATATCGGCGCAAAATACAATATATACGGCGGTATGGCCGTCCATGCCAGTTTCGGTACAGCTTTCAGCATGACCGATGCTTATCAGAAAGCCGGAGAATTTTTGTACAGCGGTACGCTTACCGTAGGAAATCCTGATCTGGATCCTGAAAAATCCCGTACGTTGGATGCCGGTTTGACATTCAGCCGGCCGGAACTGGGGGTAAATTTTGATTTTACTTATTTTTATACGTGGAATGATGATCTGATTGTGGAAGAGGCATGGACCGATGAAGAAAGCGGACAAAAGTACAAAACGTTCAAGAATGCCGATAAAGCAAAAAAAAGTGGAATGGAAATTATGGCTTCTTATGACTTCGGCCGTCTGTTCGATGGTGACTTTGCTTTGAAGCTTTATGGAAATCTGACCTGGATGTTTACCTATCAGGATCAGACTAAAGGAGTATGGAACAAAACATTATCCGTTCGGAAACAGAATGCCAATTTCGGACTCGATTTCTTGCATCAGAAAGGGTTCAGTGCGCGGCTGAACGGACGTTTTGCCGGACATCGCATCGAGAAAAACTTTATCGGTGATAAATATCGTCCGACATTGAACGATTTGTTAAGTGAAAGCCAACCCGGGTATTTAACTGATAAACTGATTAAGCATCCGCAATTTATGGTGTTCGATTTTTCGGCCTCTTGTCCGCTTATAAAGAATGTGTCGGTCGGTTTGAATATTAACAACTTATTCGATGAAAATTATACCGAAAAGGATGGTTATAATATGCCTGGGCGGAATTTTCAGGTAAGAGCTGCTATGACTTTTTGATCTGAAGACATGTATTTGTTGCTGATGGCGGATATATAATGGGGTATGAAAGGGATTAAGTATTATTTTGTTATTTTGTCACTTTGTTTTGGGCTATCTTTGACAGCCCAAAACAAAGTCAGTTTTCTTATCGATGACGGTTTTTGGGTCGGCGTAAACCGGAGCATGCATTTACTGGCGAAAATGCATCCGGAGGTAGCGGAGAAATGTCAGTTCAAGGAATTTATCTATTCCAACTATCACGAAAGTGATATGGATTTTTTTGAAAATTCCGATCTGATATTCGTCGCTTTGCATAATAATGGGTTGGTTTTTAAAGCGAAACCTCAGCTGTTGTCCGCTTTGAAACGCGGAGCGAAGGTTTATGCGCTTAATTTATCCCATGAATACGATGCCGAATTGCAGGAATGGGGGATCTGTTTCGATCCCTGGACATTGGCCGCTTTTAAAAGCGGAGGAGAAAACAATATCATGAATATCGTTCTGAAAAAACTGAATAAAGATTTACATTTCGATTGTGAATATCAGGATATTGAAGAAACTCCCCTTTCCGGAATATATAACTATAGAAATAAAAAATTACATACCTATATCGGTTCTTATTTAGCCGAGAGAACCGATATCGACACCCAGGCTCCCTGGATCGGATTGATTATTGGGAGAAGCGATCTGACCAAATCGCAGTATTTGTATATCGATGTATTTATCCGGAATATCGAAGAGAAAGGTTTTAATGTATTACCCGTGTTCACCTCTCAAAAACCGGGACATCACGAAGAACAGGTGATCGAACGGTTTTTTATTTCCTGTGATAGTCTTCCCCGCGTGAGTGCCGTCTTGAATCTGGGATGTTGGTATAATACAAGGCCTGAGCAGGAAAGGGTGGTACTGGAAAAATTAGGAGTGCCGGTGATCAATGGGATTATACTGAGTACGAATCAAAAAGATTGGGAAAAATCTTTAGTCGGAATAGATATTTACAATCGGTCGAATTTGGTGGCTATACCCGAATTAGCCGGTTATATCGAACCTTCTGTTGCTGTCGTATTCGACGATTTCGATCATAATATCCGGATTAAGAATATGATCGGTTATCAGATGGAAACGCTGCTCGGGCGTATAAAGAATATCCATAACCTGCAGACAAAGCCTAATCATGAAAAGAAAGTGGCCCTGATTTACTACAGCTATCCTCCCGGAAAAGAAAACATAGGGGCCAGCTACCTGAATGTACTTCCCCGAAGTATTTTATCTATCCTACAGAGAATGCGGCAGGAGGGGTATGATACCGGCGGGCAGCCGATCGACAGTGCTGCTATTTTTAACCGGGTGATGGACTATGGAAGGAATATCGGTTCCTGGGCTCCTGCAGAGGTGGATAAATTGGTGCGTAAGGGAGATCCTGTATTGGTACCGATGGAAGTGTACAAAGAATGGTACGATAAGTTATCGTTGAAGATTAGGACGGAAATGGAGAACAAATGGGGAAAACCCGAAGAGTCTGAACTGATGGTTTGGAAAGATTCTTCCGGGAAATCTTATTTTGTGATCCCGGTGATGAAATACGGAAATATCATACTGACACCTCAACCTCCCCGGGGATGGGAAGACAATGCGAAGAGTTTATATCACGATCCTCTGGTTCCTCCCCCTCATCAGTATCTGGCTTATTATCTTTTTTTGAAGTATGGCTTTCACGCAGATGCACTGGTGCATATCGGTACTCACGGCACGCATGAGTGGTTGCCCGGAAAAGAAGCCGGACTCGGTCCCGATGATTATCCCGAAGCGCTGATCATGGATGTACCTAATATTTATCCGTATATTGTGGATAATGTGGGTGAAGGCCTGCAGGCGAAAAGAAGGGGACAGGCCGTGATTATCGACCACATGACTCCTCCTTTCGATAAGGCTTCTTTAAATCCGGAATTGCGGGATTTGAAAAGTGGCATATCTAAATACTATGATCAAAAAAGCAAAAGCCCGATCTCGTCGATGGCGCAATTCAGGGATCTGGTTCTTCGGATAAAAACACTCGGACTGGATAAGGATTTGAAGCTGGATACCATAACGGATCAGAATCTGGAAGATATCGACGATTATCTGAAAGAGATAGAAGAAAATAAAACCCCTTTCGGCTTGCACACTTTCGGTGTATCCCCTGATGAGGCTTATACGAAAGCGACAACGGAAGCTATTGTATCAATGCAAAAGGATTTGACGGGAAAAGATTTGGAACTTTTCAGGGAGCAGGTACAAAAGAATATCGCAAAATCGGGGAAAGAAGAATTGGATGCTTTTATCCGGGCTTTGAATGGAAAGTATGTCCGGGCAGGAACAGGAAACGACCCGATCCGGAATCCGGGTGCTCTGCCTACAGGTAAAAACTTTTTTGCTTTCGATCCGAGACTGATTCCTTCCAGAATGACTTGTCGGTTGGGAGAGCAATTGGCAGAGGAGCTGATAGAACAGTATAAGGCCGAACACAACGGGGAGTGTCCTCCTAAAGTGACCATAAATTTGTGGGCGGTGGAGTGTATCCGGAATGAAGGTACGATGGAAGCCCAGGCTTTAAGCTTACTTGGTGTGAGACCTGTTTATAATGCTTCCAATCAGGTTGTCGGTCTGGAATTGATTCCGCAGCATGAGTTGAAACGTCCGAGAGTAGATGTCGTTTTTGCTCCATCGGGATTATACAGGGATATTTTTCCCGAATTGATGGCTCTGCTGGACAAGGCAGTCAGCCTGGCCAGAAGTGCCGATGAAAAAGATAATTTTGTCCGGGAACATATCCTTGAATCTGAAGATAAGTTGAAACAACTGGGGGTTCAGGAAGATTCGCTGGCCCGGCGCATCGCTTCGGTACGTTTGTTTACGACCCCTTCGGGTGCTTATGGTACCGGGGTTAGTGGGACGGTGCAGGCTTCGGGAACCTGGGAGGATGAAAAGGACGTGGCGGAAGTTTATTTTGACAAGATGAGTCATTTGTATGGCCAAGGATTTTGGGGAACGAAAGCAGAGGACGAATATACCTATTTACCGAAAGGCTTTTCGAAAACTGTATTTAAAAATGCTTTGTCGGGTACCAGGGTGGCTTTACATAGCAGGACTTCGAATCTGTATGCTTTGCTGGATAATGACGATATGTTTCAGTACCTCGGTGCTACCGGTTTGGCCGTTCGGACGATCGACGGGAAATCACCGGTGGTCATGCTGACGAATCTGGTCGATCCTTCGGCTCCGGGACAAGAGACACTCGAGAAATTTCTGGGACGTGAACTGAAGACCCGTTATCTGAATCCCAAATGGGTGGATGCGATGGTGGACGAGGGATATGCCGGTGCCCGTTTTATCAATAAAATGGTTTTTAATCTTTGGGGCTGGGAGGCCACATTACCGGAATCGGTTAGCGATAACGACTGGAATCAAATCTATGATACTTATGTCATGGATAAATATCAACTGGATATAAAAGAACGGTTTAAGAAGAGCGGCAATTTATATGCCTATCAGTCGATACTTGCCCGTCTGCTCGAGACGGTCAGGAAAGGATATTGGAAAGCGGATAAAAAGAGGGTGGATCAGATGTTACTTCAGTTTAATGAAACCATACGGGAAGCCGGATTAGCCTGTAATCTGAATATTTGCAACAATGAAAAACTGATGCAGTTTATTTCTGACCGGATCAATGATATGCCTTCGCTGACCACAGAGGAAAAATCCCGCTATAAATCGGCCTTGGATGATCTGAGACACAAAGCTAAAACAGAGGATGCCGATGCCGATTCGACTACTGACGGAGGTAATGACAAAATTTATGAACTTCAGATTCAAGACGATAAATGGTTATTTAAACAAAAACAAAAATAAAGCGCAGAGAAAATTTTTTTAACAAAAACAAACCGTCCCATTCCTTTGCCGTATATAGGTTAGATATCATATAGGTTTGACATTAAATTATGCGATCCATGAAAAAGGAAAATCAACCAGGGAATTATCAGCTGAAAGCTGATCTGGAAGGGAATTATTTGATAGATAAAGAGCATAAGGCTACAAAACGATTAGGAATATTTTATGCACCTTCGGGAGGCAGCGTTCATAAAGTGGCCCGTCTGATCAAACAAAAACTGGTAGATCTGCAACCGGATCTCTTTGTTATTTCTGATGTCACTCCACTGCAATTACTGGATTATCACAATCTGATCCTGGTTTGTTCGACTTTAGGCCGGAATACCTGGGAAATGGAACAAAAAGATCCCTGGTCGTCATTTTTACCCAAAATGCTCCGGATTCGTTTGGAAGGTCGAAAGGTTGCTATCGTCGGGTTGGGGGATCATGTCAGTTATCCGAATAATTTTGTAGACGGAATGGGCATATTGGGCCAGACGATCGAAGAAATCGGCGGAAAACTGATCGGAGAAACAGAGACCCGTGATTACATCTTTAACGATTCGCGTGCTTTACAGGAAGGTAAATTTATCGGTTTGCCGCTGGATGAGGATTATGAGGCTGATAAAACAGAGACCCGAATCGATAATTGGTTAAAAGGATTGAGGAATACGATGGAGGGAGGACAAAAGTAAGCTTTTGATCCCCTCGCTTCCGGTTTACAATAGCTCACGGGGACGGGGGAGTGGGCTATTTTTGGATAGAAATAAATCATAAAATCATTATTTTCCGAACATTTTCCGAATATTCGGTCTGGTGTGATCAATTTTGTCATGATATTTTTGTATCATTGGTTGTAAAATAATTTAGCAATGACCTCGATTAAAAACACGTAGTGAGCTTGGAGGTGGTTCAAGTAAAAGCATTGAATTATGAATAAGTTGTATTTTTCCATTATTGGAATGATCATTTTTTGTTTTCTCTTCGGATGTAATCAGGAAAATAAGCCGGTTATGCCGTTAGAATCGGTTTTGAGTATTCCGGTTAATACGGTACAAGTGAAATCTTTAGTCGAGAATAATAATTATTTGGATGTAGATGTCGATCGATTGTCTCAGTCGATATGTTCCCGTTCGGGAAATAGTATCGATACCACTGCGATGGGTAAAATGCGGGCTGCTTTATATCGTTTTTATAGTCGTGTAAAGGTGGCAGACGGAAAATATGTCTGCGACTTGAAAAATGCAGAGGAAATCAATATTTCAGAAAGACTTTACGAAGCTATTTTAAACAATCTGAACGAAATGAACACTTGGGTCGAACAGTCGAAAGCGAGTGGTAAAGAAGTTATGATACAGGAAGTGGATGAAGCGTATCTGAATTCATTACTGGAATAATACAGTTTCAGAATTCCAACACATTTTTGCTGCCATAGTCCACCTTTATACTGAATGATTCTTCGATCGGGCAAATGCCTGCGTAGACCATAGCGCAGGCGATGACTCCCCGGTGGGTGAAAATACAGGCATCGGTATGGCCGGAATGGCGGAGTTCATCCAGAAATTGAGCGACACGGCGGCACTGATTTTCATAGCTTTCCCCTCCTCCTGCCGGGAGATGAATCCAGTCCTTATACCAAAGTTCAAGACGGGGGTCGGTGAGATCGTCCCATTTCTTCATTTCCCACTCCCCGAAGTTAAGTTCTTTTAAACGGTCGTCGAGGATCGGTTCATGAAAGCCACAAAAGGCAGCTAGCTTCCGGCAGCGGGAGAGCGGACTGCTATACACGATATCGAACCGTTCGTTGGAAATGTTTGCTTTGACCCGGCTGGCTTCGGTTTCGAAAGAAGGGGCGACACCGACATCGCTCCAGCCGTAACAAATTCCGGTTTCGACGGCTACACGGGTATGGCGGATCAGGGTTATCTTCATAGGGAATAAGTATAAACGATAGTGGCACCGATATAAAAAAACTGTTCGGCTAAAAGTACGCTGGCTCCGCAACAATCTCCGGTATATCCTCCGATTTTACGGTTGAAATACCAACGCAAGCCGGTAAGGATAAGGAGGGTGGGGATTAAAGCTAAGAAAGGAGTCGCCATCAGCCAAAGGGCGGCGAGGCAGGGCAAGGCTACCAGGACAAATTCGCAGAGACGGATTTTGCGGTAGAGTACTTTTACTTTGCTCTCTTCTTCCGTACGGGCATAGGGTAATGTATTGATCATAACGGCGGTACAAAGTTTGGAAAGTACATCCGCTCCGATAATGACACCGGGAAGGGCCAGCGAATAAAACGAACTCAACAAAGATACATACAAGATGAAATACAGAATCAGGCCGATCGTACCGTAACTACCGATATGGGAGTCCTTCATGATTCGCAGGATGCTGGCTTTGTCATGTCCTCCGCCGAAACCGTCGAAAAAATCAGCCAGTCCGTCTTCATGTAAAGCTCCGGTCAGGAGCAGACGGGCGATGACCGCAATGACGCAAGCCGGCAACAAAGGCATGACCCAAGAGGCAAGATAAAGCGTCCCCCAGGTTGTCGCTCCGGTTAAAAAACCTACGATTGGCCAGTATAACAGGATTTCTGCATACTGCTTTTTATCTACCCGGACGATTCGCCATAACGGAAGCCGGGTAAATAATATGATTGCCGCAAACAGAGATTTCATACGGATATCTTAAAAATATTTCGTAACGGCTGCCTGTTTGAAACTGCTCATTTCGTTGATCATACGGATGGCGGATTCTATAATCGGATAAGCGCAAATGGCTCCCGTTCCTTCTCCCAAACGTAATCCCAAATTCAATAATGGCTTGGCGTGTAAAGCTTCTAGCACTAATTTATGTCCGGCTTCATCGCCCTGATGTCCGAATACACAATATTCCAATACCTCCGGATGCAGTTTACTGGCTGCCAGTATGCAGTTAGTCATGATAAAACCGTCGATGATGATCGTCATGCCTAACTCTGCAGCCTGTAGCATACCTCCTACTGCCGCCACCATTTCAAAGCCTCCGAACCAACGCAGGATATCTTCTGCCGAACCGTTTCCCTGATAATTGTCTGTGGCCCGTTTCAATACCTGATATTTATGTTCGATACCCTGGTTGTCCAGTCCGCTTCCGGCACCGACGCATTCTTTTAACGGAATTCCGGTGAAAGAAGACATCCAGATCGATGAAGCCGAAGTATTGGCCATGCCCAATTCGCCGAAACTGATGATGTTGGTTCCTTCCTGATAAGCCAATTGTACCATTTCTGCCCCGATTTCGATGGCGCGTTCCATCTCTTCGGGCGTCATGGCAGGTCCGTAAAGGTAATTATCGGTACTCTTCCTGATTTTCCGGTGAATAAGTCCGGGCAGATCCCCGAAATCGGCATTCACTCCGCAATCTACCACTTTCAGTATGAAATGATGCTGGCGTGCAAACATATTGATTCCGCCGCCGCCTTTCAGGAAATTGTATATCTGTTGTGCCGTTACTTCCGGGGCAGAAAAGCTGACTCCTTCGACAACCACACCATGGTCGGCTGCAAACACAATATTTTGAGGAGTTCTCAAAACAGGAGAGAGGCTTTGTTGGATGGTACCGATCCGGACTGCCAATTCTTCCAACCGTCCTAACGAACCTTTCGGTTTTGTCAAATTATCGATTTTATCCTGAAGTGCCGGTACGATCTTTTTATCCGGCGTTTTGATATTGAAAGTTCTCATATCGTATCCTATTATTTTTTATCCTTATTACCTTTCACTTATTACCTTTCACTTTTTTTACCTCCCTGCCTTTAGCTTTATAGCCTTTAGCCTTTTACCTTTACTCCTATTCCCGAGACCATCAGCACCACCTCGTCGGCTTTCTCTGCGATGTATTGGTTTACCCAGCCTTGCATATCGGTAAACCGGCGTTGGATGGTGTTTTCGGCAACTCCACCCATACCGATTTCATTGGTCACAAAGATAAAAGTCGCTTCCTGGGCTGTAAATCGGTCGAACTCTTCTTTTAGTTCTTGTAAAGCCAGGTCGACATTCGAATCCTGATCGAAAAAGAAATTAGTACCCCACAAGGTAACACAATCGATCACGATTACCCGTCCTTGCAAGTGATGTTTACTCAGGGCTTTTTCTTCCTCGATATTTGTCCATTGAGGTCCCCGGTCACGTTGATGCCGTTCGATACGTTTACGGTATTCTTCATCCCATACCCGCGAAGTAGCCATATAAACAGGGTTGTCGGATAGTTCCAACGCTAAACGCTGTGCATAACCACTTTTACCGGAACGTTGCCCTCCGGTAACTAAAATAATTCTTCTTGTCATTCCTCAGAATTTGAATTTGTAAAGATATAAAACAAAGAAAATCAAAATTCATAAATTCTTATTTTTTTATCGACAATCTTACTTTGAAACGAATTTCGCGAGGGGGTCGAAGAAATGAACACTTAATGACCGGATCAAATCCGATCTGAATTTAGATAAATGATTTCAAAAACTTTTACCTTTGTACAAATTTAGGCAAATGAAGAAAATCGATTTATTATTGACACGGCATGGGGAGACCATCGAAAATCAACGGCATGTTCTCCAGGGGCAATTGCCGGGAACACTTTCCCCTTTAGGAAAAGAGCAGGCAGTTGTTTTGGCAGAACAATTGAAGCAAGAACCTTTGGATGTAATCGTATGTAGTGATTTGGCACGTAGTTACGATACGGCAAAGGTCGTTGCCGGTTACCATGGAAAACAGCCTCAGCCGACTCCTTTATTGCGGGAGATGGACTGGGGAATATATACCGGCGAAACGCTGGAGGATGTAGATTGGGAGCATCTGCCTCCTAGTGTCGAGTCGGTGGACGAGTTGTATCATCGGGCAGGAGAATTTGTGAATTACCTTCGGGTGAAATATGCCGGTAAATGTATACTTGCAGTCGGGCACGGTGCTTTTAACCGGGCGATTCTGACTTATCTGAACGGAGGAAAACCGGCCGATATGGTCGATCTGCCTATCATGGAAAATACTTCTGTTATCCGGTTAAGTATATAATAGATAAATTCGGGATACTGAAATAAATGATAATCATATGAAAATATACACTCGCGGAGGAGACAAGGGGAAAACGAGTATTCATGGCGGACAGCGTGTAGATAAAGACGATATCCGGATAGAAGCCAATGGGACGTTGGATGAGTTGAATTCTGTCCTGGGATTGATTCGTGCGTTGATAGGAGAGGGGCATGAGTGGCAGGAGATGTTGTTTTACCTGCAACGTTCTTTGATGGTGGTGATGTCGCATGTGGCCACTCCGGCTGCCTTAAGGGGACAAAATCCGAATCGGTTGCCGGAAGAACCGGATGTGTATTGTGAGCGGCAAATCGATTTTTTTAATGCAAAAATACAGTATCCGTCCACTCATTTTATTTTACCCGGAGGGAACCTGGTATCGGCCCAATGTCATGTGGCCCGGACTGTGGCCCGGCGGGCGGAGCGTCGTTTGTGGACTCTGAACCGGATAGATCCTGTCGAACCGGTTATCCTGCGTTTTGTAAATCGTTTGTCGGATTTGCTTTTTATCCTGGCCCGGTACGAAATGGATAAAGAAGGGGCTGAAGAAGAGCGTTGGCGTGATTTCTTATATAAGAAAAAATAACGGGTCCCCTTTGAATAATCCTTGCAGCAATCTGTGATAAATATGGAAAAGATAGAGAAAAAAAAACTACGTCCGATTATGTTTGTCGGGACTTGTTCGGATGCGGGAAAAAGTATCCTGAATACGGCTCTTTGCCGTATTTTCAAACAAGACGGCTATCGGCCGGCGCCTTTTAAAGCGCAGAATATGTCGTTGAATTCCTATTCTACGCCGGAGGGAGGAGAAATCGGAAGAGCTCAGGCTGTGCAGGCGGAGGCATGTGGGATCTTGCCGCATACGGATATGAATCCGGTTTTGTTGAAGCCGTCCACCGATCAGACTTCCCAGGTGATATTGAACGGTAAGGCTGTGGGGAATATGTCCGCCCGGGAATATTTTCGTTCGGGGAACAAAACGCAATTATTTACCGAGGCCGTGAAGGCATTTCATCGTCTGGAAGAAAACTATAACCCTATTGTATTGGAAGGGGCCGGTAGTATCTCCGAGCTTAATTTGCGGGACAGGGATATTACGAACATGCGGATGGCGAAAGAGGTGGATGCTGCGACTTACCTGGTAGCGGATATCGATCGGGGAGGAGTGTTTGCTTCTGTTTATGGTTCCGTGATGTTGCTGCCTGAAGAGGAGAGATGTTTGATCAAAGGTATCATTATCAATAAGTTTCGCGGCGATGTTTCTCTTTTTGAAGAAGGACGGCAGATCATCCGGGAGCTTACCGGAGTTCCGGTGGTCGGTGTGATCCCTTATTATAAAGATATTCATATCGAAGAAGAAGATTCTGTCGCTTTGGAGGTAAAAGCTTCTGCTGCTGTGGCAGGGAAGATCAATGTGGCGGTGATTCGTCTGCCGAGAATGTCTAATTTCACCGATTTCAATGCATTGGAGAGAGACGGGCGTTTCCATTTATATTATACGGATAAAGCGGAGGAAATCGGTAAAGCGGATGTTATCATTCTGCCGGGAACAAAAAGTACTATAGCCGATTTGCAGGCTATTTATGCCAACGGGGTGGCGGAAGCTGTGGTGAAGGCCTTCCGGAAGAAGAAAAAAGTCATCGGAATTTGTGGTGGGTATCAGATGATGGGCGTGCGGATCGAGGATCCCGGGCAGGTCGAAGGTATGCAAACCGTGACCGACGGATTGGGTTTACTGCCTCTGGTCACGGTGATGCAGGATACGAAGGTGGTTTGTCAGAGTCATTTCCGTTTTAAGAATTATGAATCGGATTGTGCCGGTTATCAGATTCACATGGGGACGACGACACCTTTACACGCGGGAGAGCGGCAAACAACGCTCAATACCCTTGCAGACGGTACAACCGACGGTTATCGGTTGAACGCAGACTGCTGGGGAAGTTATATGCACGGTATCCTCGACAATCCGGTTGTTTTAGACGATTTGGCCGCAGGTTTCGGAGTGGCTGCCGGCAGTGGTTTTGATTACAGGGCTTTTAAAGAACGGCAATACGACCTTCTGGCCGGTCAGGTACGGAAAGCTGTCGATTTGGACTATATTTATTCAACTTTATATTTATAACTATGATTCACGGACATGGGGATGACCTTTATAAATCGCAGGTGCAAATAAAAGCGAACTTTTCGACAAATGTCTGGTATGAAGCGGATACCCGTCCCTTGTGTGATTTTTTGAGTACGCATCTCGAAGGCATTTTTCATTATCCGGAACCGGATGCCGGTTCTTTCCGTAAGGTGGCTGCTGCCTACCACGGGCTTACTCCCGAACAGGTTTTGGTCGGAAACGGGGCTACAGAGTTGTTCTATATGGTGGCTCATGCTTTTTCCGGTAATCGTACGTTGATACCTGTCCCGTCGTTTACAGAGTACGAAGATGCATGTACCTTGTATGACCATCATATCCAATTCGTTGGGCAGGTCGATGTGGAGCATATTCCCGAACATACCAATCTGATGTTTATTTGTAACCCCAATAATCCGGACGGACGAATCTGGAGTCTGGAAGAAATTACGGCTTTGGTGAAAAATTATCCGGATATGGTGCTGGTTGTCGACGAATCGTTTATTCATTTTGCTCCCGGTACGGAGTCGGCTTTATCACTGCTGAAAGAATATTCGAATTTGTTGGTTATAAAATCGATGACCAAGTGTTATGCTATTCCGGGCTTGCGTTTGGGATATATGCTGGGAAATCCGGCTATCGTCGAATTTGTGGGTTGCTTTGGGCAGCCTTGGTCTGTGAATGCGCTGGCGATAGAAGCCGGGAAATTCTTGCTCCGGCATGGCGGGGAAGGTTTGCCGGATGCTTCTTTGTTAAGGATCCGGCAGCAGGAGTTCGCTGCACAAATGGCCCGAATTTCCGGATTCCGTCCCTTGCCTTCGGGTACTTCTTTTTTTCTCGTAGAAACGGATTACAACAGTTCGGCTTTAAAGAAATATCTGTTGGAGAAACATGGACTATTGATTCGGGATGCTTCCAATTTCAGAGGATTGGATACGCACTATTTTAGGGTGAATACCCTGACTGAGGCAAAAAACCGGCTCCTGTTGGAAGCATTGGAAAGTGTAGATAAAATCAAATTAGAGCCTTATGAATGAGGTGTGGCTGGTTATTCTTCCCTTGATTGCGGGTTATCTGCTGGATCTGGCCTTTGGGGATCCCCGGACAATCCCGCATCCTGTCGTGGGGTTTGGAAATATGATCTCTTGGGCAGAACGGCATTTCAATTGCGGCCGATTCCGGAAATGGAAAGGGGCTGTCGTGGCACTGTCGTTTCCTTTGTTTGTCGGTATGATCGGTTGGGGGATAACCGTCGGGACCCTGGCCGTTGGGGTTTGGTGTTTCTGTATTGTTGCGTCTGTCTTTGTTTTTTATGGATTGGCTAACCATAGCCTGATCCAGGAAGGGAGGGAAGTCATCGATATATTGAAAAAACAGGGCGTGGAGGCGGGACGCCGGCGCCTGTCCTGGATTGTAGGCAGAGATACATCGGAATTATCGCCTAAGGAGATATATACGGCTGTACTCGAAACGATGGCAGAGAATCTGAGTGACGGGGTTGTGGCTCCTTTATTTTATTATGCTTTGGGCGGATTTCCGGCTATGATGGCTTATAAGATGGTAAACACCCTGGATTCGATGATCGGTTATAAAGATGAGCGTTACCGGCAGTTCGGTTGTATGGCAGCCCGTTTGGACGATGTATTGAATTATATCCCGGCCCGGTTGACTGCTTTGTTTATGGCCCTGGTAGCCTATCGTCCCGGTCTGTTCCGGTTTATTTTCCGTTATTGCCACCAGCATGCCAGCCCGAATTCCGGTTTCCCGGAATCGGCTATGGCGGGAATTTTAGATTGCCGGTTCGGCGGTGCACACGTTTATCACGGTTTGTTGGTCGAGAAGCCTTATATCGGGGATAACGACAGGGAAATAAGCTATGCCGATTTCCGGATTGCAGTCCGGGTGAATCATAGGGTAACTCTCCTTACGGTAGTATCGATCGTTGCGGTCTACCTATGCGTGTTTATCAAATAAAGAACGGGGGAAGATCTCCCCAATAAAAGTGAATATAGCTGGCAGTGACATGCCCGGAACGATAAACCGGCGTATCGACTTCCATCCCTTTGGCATTCGTTACCCGGGCAATGGATGGCAGGGGGCTTTGACCCGGGATTATGCGGGAGTAATGGAATTCGTGGCCCCGGTATTCCTGCCCGTTCAGAAAAATTTTGCGATATCCGAGTTTTAATTTCATATTTTCCATCGTTGCTCCTTGCGGTAAAAAACCGCACATCGGATAGGAATGTCCGTCTGTATCGGTAATATATTCTCCGAGGTACATCATTCCCCCGCATTCGGCAAACAGGTGTCCTCCGTTTTGGCAATAATTCAGTATCGACTGCCGCATCGTTCGGTTTTCAGTCAAACGGGAAAGGTAAAATTCCGGGTAGCCTCCGGGTAAATACACCAGGTCGGAGATGGGAAGTTCACTGTCATACAGCGGACTGAAAAAAGTGAGTTTGCCTTTTTGTTCCAGTACACGTAAATTTTCCGGATAGATGAAATTGAAAGCTTCGTCACAGGCGATGGTAATACGCATGTCACTGGCATGGCTGTTTGTTTTTCCCGGAAGACAGGACGACGGGGCAGTTGCACAGGAACAAATATCCAGCAAACGGTCGATATCCACCGTCTGTTCCACCTGACAGGCGATCCGGTCGGCAAATTCATCGAAGCAAAACTCACTATCGATGTTCAGGCCCAGGTGGCGGGAGGGTATTTCGATGCCTTTGCATTTGGGCAAATATCCCAGGGCTTCGACGCCGGCATCCCGGCAGGCTTGTTGCAGGTAGGTGTAATGCGATTCGGAACCGACGAAGTTGAATACAGCTCCTGCGATTTGGATATCGGGACGGAAATGTTTGAAACCATAGAGGATTGCTGCGACGGTGTAAGCGGTCGACCGGGCATTGACCACGAGGATAACGGGAAGATGCAACAGGCCGGCAAGTTCGGCGCTGCTGCCTGCCATATTGTCGTATCCGTCGAAAAGTCCCATAACACCCTCGGTGATGCAGATGTCTGCCGTTCGGCTATGCCGGGCATATACCTCTTGTACATGTGTCGCTGAAGCCATGAAGGTATCTAAATTGTATGACGTTTGCCCGGCCGCAGCTGCATGGTGTTTGGTGTCCAGGTAGTCGGGGCCGCATTTGAACGGTTGTACTTTCAGACCGCGGTTTTTCAGCGCACGCAATAATCCCAGCGTGAAAGTGGTTTTTCCGCTGCCTGACGAAGCTGCACCGATGAGAAATTGAGATGTGCGCATATTTTTTTCGCAAAGATAGTGATAAAAAACGAAAAACCAGACAGGTGGGATAGGGGCAACCGTCACACATCAATAACCGCTAATACTTATTTCAATTGATTGAGCCTAT
This sequence comes from Odoribacter sp. N15.MGS-14, assembly GCF_000980245.1. NCBI lineage: Bacteria > Pseudomonadati > Bacteroidota > Bacteroidia > Bacteroidales > Odoribacteraceae > Odoribacter > Odoribacter sp. N15.MGS-14. The sequence goes on along the minus strand of NZ_LARE01000034.1, from coordinate 1,396 downwards.
CTCTTAACGGTACACCGATAGAAGGACGTTCCGCCTTGTATTGCATCAATTTGCCATCTTTGCCATACAGCAGGAAATGAGGGATACCCCGGACATTCAGCATATCGGTAAAGGCACCATCCTTAACAATCCATTGATGTCCGTCCAGCTGCAACTGATCCATTTTCTTTTCCCAGGCCTCCCGGTTTTTATCTAAAGAGATACTGACAAATACCACATCGGGATTGGTTACACTTTTCTCCAGTTTTTGCAGATAAGGAATCTCCGCGCAACAGGGACTACACCATGAAGCCCAAAGATCGATGTAGAGATATTTATCTTTAAAATCTGACAAGCGGTGTTGATTACCGCTCCGGTCCTCGAAAGTCACGTCCGGAATCGGGGCACCGACGACTGAAAAACGCTTTTCCCGGTACTGACGTACAACATCTTCCCCACCGGGCACTCCCTCGCACAATGTTTCCAACCGGATCAGATTCTCTTCACTATAGGGATACTCACTGATATAATTGGCGAGTATCGAGAGATGTAAGGCTTCCCGCATAGAAGGTGTCCGGAATTGTTCTTTCAACAGGCGGATTTGCTCTTCCGGGGTTCGTGCCTGTTTCCTCAAGTAAGAAAGAGCAAGAATCTTGCTACCGTAAAACTGTCTCCAATAAGGTTTATCCACGATTGCCGGCACCTCCGGTAAACCGGAAGTCAGGTCTTCCGGTAATTGCATTCCCTGCCGTCCGTAATGATGAGCCATATTCTGCACGATCTCCAGGTAAGTAATCAAACTCCACGTATTCAGGTAATCGGCTAGCACCTCATCCGGTTGCCGGGTAGCGATCAGGCGTTTCGCTTCCTGAAGGAAGTCTGATAACTTGCCTTTCAACTCTCCGGGTGCCGAGGAAGACTGCCAGAAAGTTTTACCCGATTGCAACATGTATGTCCGAAATTCCTGGAGCATCCGGTTCCCTTTATCGACGGCCTCTATCATTGCCTCTTGATTTTGTAACACGAATTTCATCTTTACGGGCTTGCTGTTCTGAAAGTAAACGGGAGTAGAGAATTGCCACTTCTCCCCGTCTTTTTCCGTAACCACGCCATTGAAATTGAAAAACGGGATATTTCCGGCAGGCAAAGTGACCGAGAATCGATGACAACTATCCGGCACGATACTTGCCGTCGTATCGTTACCCTGCAACGATAAACGGTAAGAGATTCCTTCCGTAGGATATAATTCACCCGTGAAAGTATATTCAGATTTGTTCCGGCAAGCAACGCAAGCCAGAACAAACAAATAAAAACAAAATCGTTTCATACAAATCATTGCTTCTTGTAAATGATTTTTAGCGGTTTATAAGCCACGTTCAGCCAAGGCCCTTCCACGTCTATACCGGTATCGGCATTC
>NZ_LARE01000199.1:0-520 GCF_000980245.1 Odoribacter sp. N15.MGS-14 | reverse complement strand
ACACCTCCTTTCTGGAGAGGATCCAAAGTAAAGGTTTTTGTTTTTGTACTGCTGTTGTTGTTTATTCAAGATATGATTCCGTATTAAGACGGAAGAGAGAAAGTAAGAAGCCGGGTCTAATTAAACAGACTAGGTTGAACTTAGTCCTATAGCTCAGTTGGTTAGAGCGCTACACTGATAATGTAGAGGTCGGCAGTTCAACTCTGCCTGGGACTACGAATCTTGAGATTCGGGGGATTAGCTCAGCTGGCTAGAGCATCTGCCTTGCACGCAGAGGGTCAACGGTTCGAATCCGTTATTCTCCACTCCATCAGAGACGTAAGATACGAAGATGACCGATCTATGACATATTGTACAAGCAAACAGTAATTTTAGTAGTAAAGAGCTGAAAGTATATATCATCCCGCTGACACGCAAGTGTGGGCGAATGAATAAGGAAAGTAAAGAAGGGCGCATGGCGGATGCCTTGGCTCTCGGAGGCGATGAAGGACGTGATAAGCTGCGATAAGCTCCGGGGAGG
>NZ_LARE01000135.1:0-1828 GCF_000980245.1 Odoribacter sp. N15.MGS-14 | reverse complement strand
AGTTTGATTGGCCTTTCACCCCTACCCGCGAGTCATCCGAAAACTTTTCAACGTTTACCGGTTCGGTCCTCCATCACGCGTTACCGCGACTTCAACCTGCTCGTGGGTAGATCACAAGGTTTCGCGTCTAGCGCCACCAACTTCACGCCCTGTTAAGGCTCGCTTTCACTTCGGCTGACGGGCCTGAAGCCCTTAACCTCGCTGGTGACGACTAACTCGTAGGCTCATTATGCAAAAGGCACGCCGTCACCGAATTACTCGGCTCCGACCGCTTGTAGGCGCGCGGGTTCAGGGTCTATTTCACCCCCCTGCTCGGGGTACTTTTCACCTTTCCCTCGCGGTACTGGTTCACTATCGGTCTCTCGGGAGTATTTAGCCTTGCCAGGAGGTCCTGGCGAATTCAGGCAGGATTTCTCGTGTCCCGCCCTACTCGGGATACCGCTATCTAAGAAAGAGGTGTCGTGCACGGGGCTATCACCCTCCACGGCTTACCTTTCCAGGTAATTGCACTTCGTCTTCCGTCGAATCTCGCGGTCCCATGACCCCGCTGTCGCCGAAACGGCAGCGGTTTGGGCTCTTCCCCGTTCGCTCGCCACTACTGGGGGAATCACTTTTTGTTTTCTTCTCCTGCGGGTAATGAGATGTTTCAGTTCCCCGCGTTCGCCTGCATGATAATGCATGACCGTCATCTAGACGGCCGGGTTGCCCCATTCGGAAACCCACGGGTCAAGAGTTACTTGCACCTCGCCGTGGACTATCGCGGCTTATCGCGTCCTTCTTCGCCTCCGAGAGCCTAGGCATCCACCGCGCGCCCTTAATCGTTCACGTTCGTTAGCGTCGTGTACTTTTATAATCTACCTTGTCCCCTGTATCACCACGGGGACGGCTCTGTGTTATTCTACTACATTCTTACTTCGTGGATCAAATGATCCATTAACGTTCCAGCATGTCAAAGAACTTTATCCGTGGAGAATAAGGGAGTCGAACCCTTGACCTCCTGAATGCAAATCAGGCGCTCTAGCCAACTGAGCTAATCCCCCGGCTGTAGTCCCTCGCGGAGTTGAACCGCGGACCTCTACATTATCAGTGTAGCGCTCTAACCAACTGAGCTAAGAGACTATGGTTAACCCGCTATCGGGCAATCATGTAACGTGAAAAAACGTGAAACGGGTAGCGAGCCACATGAGCCACCGCTCCAGAAAGGAGGTGTTCCAGCCGCACCTTCCGGTACGGCTACCTTGTTACGACTTAGCCCCAGTTACCGGTATTACCCTAGCCCGTTCCTCGCGGTCACGATCTTCAGGTACTCCCGGCTTCCATGGCTTGACGGGCGGTGTGTACAAGGCCCGGGAACGTATTCACCGCGCCATGGCTGATGCGCGATTACTAGCGAATCCAACTTCGTGGAGTCGGGTTGCAGACTCCAGTCCGAACTACGACCGGCTTTAGAGATTCGCTCCGGGTCACCCCGTGGCTGCCCTCTGTACCGGCCATTGTAACACGTGTGTCGCCCCGGGTGTAAGGGCCGTGCTGATTTGACGTCATCCCCGCCTTCCTCGCACCTTACGGTGGCAGTCTCGACAGAGTGCCCGGCTTCAACCGATGGCAACTGGCGATAGGGGTTGCGCTCGTTATGGGACTTAACCCGACACCTCACGGCACGAGCTGACGACAACCATGCAGCACCTTGTAAATAGCCCCGAAGGGAAGAAGTGTTTCCACCTCATGCAATCTACATTTAAACCCGGGTAAGGTTCCTCGCGTATCATCGAATTAAACCACATGTTCCTCCGCTTGTGCGGGCCCCCGTCAATTCCTTTGAGTTTCA
>NZ_LARE01000035.1:0-33005 GCF_000980245.1 Odoribacter sp. N15.MGS-14 | reverse complement strand
TTAGTTTATAAATTTTATAATAAGATACCTCTTCCTGAAAAAAGGGTGATGCATTTTTATAAAAATTTTATAACCTGATGTTCATTTCGCTTTTCAGGCAAGTGGACTGACTCATCAGCCAATACCACAAAATGAGCGATTCTTCCGAATGTAATTGTCCCCGGATCAACCGATAAGCTTTAGAGATATGGGTTTTGACGGTATTGACCGAGATCGAAAGTTCGTCGGCGATCTCGGTATATTTTTTTTCTTCGATAGCACTCAGCATGAAAACTTTCAAACATTGGGGCGGTAACTCCTGCATGATGGCTTTGATCCGTTCGATTTCCTGCTCTTCTTCGACCGAATATTCGGAATGGAGGAGGTATTCGATAAATTCGGTCAATTTCGGGTTATGTTTCCGGACAATGGTCTGTTTTTGCAGATTTTTGAGGGCCCGGTGGCGGATGCAGGTATAGAAGTAGGCCCGGAGTGAATCTTTCACCTGCAATTTGATCCGGTTTTCCCAAAAGTGGATGAACATATCCTGAACCACATCCTCGGCCAGTGAACCATCGGCCAATAAACCCTGGGCATACCGGCACAAGGGATCGTAATACTTCTGGAATAATTTCTCAAAAGCCGGATAGTTGTCTTGTCTGACAGCTTCATACCATTGAAGGTCTATATCGGTAACCTTATTCATCGGGACAAATATACGTATTTTTAATCTATTTAAGAAGCTTGTCATTTTATTATTCTTATGTAAACGAACTATCCGAATTGTCTTGCGTACAATAAACAGATAAAAAGAACAACTAACTTAATCGATTAATCAATATCTTATAAGAAATTATTCCGATGAAATAATCTAGATTTCCATATACTGATAGATGTGATCCGATATTTGATACTATAAAACCCTTCTAAATCTTCCTTTACCAAATAGCGTTAACGGAAAATGAAGGGTTTTATGGCGGAATAGAAAGAAAAAATTATATCTGTTTTTAAATAGTTTCAGCGGTTTAAATGGTTACAAAGGTTTCAGAAGTCAGGTTTAACCGCTATAACTAAAAAATGGATTTTTTTAAAGATTAATGCTGTTTTTGGGTAACTGAACTGAAAATTATAGGCCTGGAACTAATCGGGAATGAAAGTCTATAGGCGTTTTCCCGGAAAGCCGGAAAATTGCGTTTTAATTACTACTTTTGTCCACCTAATTCGAATTGAATCTATATATGGCTGATCCGATCATTATATATACCGATGGTGCTGCAAGTGGAAATCCCGGTCCGGGAGGGTTCGGCGTTGTATTGAAAGCCGGAGTGTATCGCAAAGAACTGATGGCCGGATTCCGGAGGACGACCAACAATCGGATGGAATTGCTGGCTGTCATCGTGGGATTGGAAGCACTGAAGCAACCCGGGTGGCAGGTGGTCGTTTATTCGGATTCCCGGTATGTGGTCGATGCTGTTGAAAAAGGCTGGGTGTTCGGATGGGAGAAGAAAGGATTTAAAGATAAGAAAAACCCGGATTTGTGGAAACGCTTTCTGGCTATATACCGGCAACATCAGGTGAAGTTCGTCTGGGTAAAAGGACATGCCGATATCCCCGAAAACGAACGTTGTGACCAGTTGGCTGTTCAGGCTTCTAAAATGCCTAATCTCCAGATCGATTACTATTATGAAGCGGAACAGGATAATAACTTAAAACTTTTCATTTAAACACTGAAAAATATTTCAATTTTTAGTCTAACGGGTGATTTTATTATATACATTTGCAGAGAATAAAGTGGTGTTCTACCCGATTGTTTGAAACTATTATAACTCAATCTGCAATGAAAAAAATATTGATTGTCGGTGCTGGCGGGCAAATAGGTTCTGAACTTGTCCCTCATCTGAGATCCATTTATGGAAATAATAATGTTGTAGCTGCTGATATCAGTGCTGAAAAATGTAAAGTTTTGGCGGAAGCCGGTCCGTTCGAAGAGCTGAATGCGTTGGATGGAGAGAAATATACGGCAATAGTCAAAAAATACGGTATCGACACGATTTTTAATCTGGTGGCTTTATTGTCGGCTACCGGAGAGAAAAATCCGGTGTTGGCCTGGAATATCAATATCGGGGCGCTGACGAATTCTTTAAATATTGCGAAAGATAACGATTGCGCTGTGTTTACTCCGAGTTCTATCGGTGCTTTCGGTAAAGATACGCCGAAAGATAAAACTCCTCAGGATACGTTGCAACGTTCCAATACTACGATTTACGGAGTATGTAAGGTTACGGGCGAGTTGCTGAGCGATTACTATTTCAACCGTTTCGGTGTAGATACCCGTAGCGTGCGTTTCCCGGGATTGATTTCTTATGTCACGCTTCCGGGAGGTGGTACCACCGATTATGCTGTAGAAATTTATTACGATGCTATCCGCAGAGGAGCTTTCACCTGTAATGTGAAAGCCGGTACTTATATGGATATGATGTATATGCCCGATGCGCTCAATGCAGTGGTACAGTTGATGGAAGCCGATCCTTCCCGTTTAAAACACCGCAATAGCTTCAATATTGCCGCTATGAGTTTCGAACCCGGGCAAATTGCTGCCGAGATCCGTAAACACTTACCTGATTTTAAGATGGATTATCAGATCGATCCGGTAAAACAAGCTATTGCCGATAGCTGGCCTAACAGTATGGACGATTCTTGTGCCCGGGAAGAATGGGGCTGGAAGCCGGAATACAACCTTCAGAATATGACGGTCGATATGCTGGTTAAAGTGAAAGAAAAATTCGATAAGGGATTGATTAAATAAGGGATTTATAAAAACGACGAGCGGCCTCTTTCCGGGGCCGCTTTTTTGTTTCGTTAGCTCCGATAAAACAAAATAACGGCCTTGGCCGGGAGGAAAATTATAATTCATTGCCCGGATTTTTGTATAATCAATCGAAAAAAACACTAAATTAGGGCACTAAAATAAGAGGTATGGGCAAAAATAAAAAGAAAAGCGAGCCGACCATGAGTAAGCCGGAGTTGAGTAAACGCCTTTTGGCACTGATGAGTAATCACCCGGGTGAGAGTTATAATTATAAGCAGTTGGCGATGCGATTGCAGGTGAAGAGTATGGATATGAAACGCCAGATCTCGGAAGTGTTGCGGGAATTAGGAGAAAAAGGAGAGTTGGAAGAGATTTCGACAGGAAGATATAAAATGCGGCAGAGAGGGGCTTATATTACCGGTGAAGTCGAGTTGACAGCCAAAGGTTCGGCCTATATCATTTCAAACGAGAGTAAAGAGGATGTGTTTGTTGCTTTTCCTAACCTCAAACACGCCCTGAACGGAGATAAAGTGAAGGTATTGGTATATGCCCGGAGTCGTGACCGCCGCCCCGAAGGAGAGGTGGTCGAGATCCTGGAACGGAAGAAAGGTACTTTTGTCGGCGTAGTACAACGGTCGGCGAATTACGCTTTCCTGATACCGACCGGTAAGCAGTTGCCCTATGATGTGTTCATCCCGACGGAACATTTGAATGGAGCCGAAAACGGGGATAAAGTGGTGGTAAAAATCAAAGATTGGCCTGAAAGTCAGAAGAATCCTGTGGGAGAAGTGATCGAGGTGTTGGGGCGTCCCGGGGATAACGATACGGAAATGAATGCGATTATGGCCGAATATGAATTGCCGGTGAAGTTCCCGCCCAATGTGTTGAAAGCGGCTGAAAAGATCCCTTTGGATATCCCTGAAGAGGAGATCCGCAAGCGCCGCGACTGCCGCGAATTGACTACTTTCACTATCGACCCGAAAGATGCGAAAGATTTCGACGATGCCCTTTCTGTCCGTACGTTGAAGGAAGGCGTGTATGAAGTCGGTGTGCATATCGCCGATGTCAGTTATTATGTCAAAGAAAATACGGTGCTCGATAAAGAGGCTTATGCGAGGGCTACCTCGGTATATCTTGTCGACCGGACCATTCCGATGTTACCGGAACGCTTGAGTAACGGGGTTTGTTCGTTAAGACCCGATGAAGATAAGTTGTGTTTTTCTGCTATTTTTAAATTGGACGCTAACGCACAGGTTTTGGACCAATGGTTCGGGCGTACGGTGATCCGTTCGAATCGCCGGTTTACTTACGAAGAAGCTCAGGAGCGGATCGAAGGTGCCGAAGGGGATTACCGGGAGGAAATTCTGCTGTTGAACCGGTTGGCTCAAAAATTACGTCAGGATCGCTTTAAAGCCGGAGCGATCGATTTCGACCGGGTAGAGGTGAAATTCAACCTGGATGAAAAGGGACATCCGGTGAGTGTGTATTTCAAGCGTTCGAAGGAAGCCAATAAGCTGATCGAAGAGTTTATGTTGCTTGCGAATAAGAAAGTGGCCGAACGGATCGGTAAACCCAAGAGTGGAAAAAAAGCACCTACTTTCGTATACCGTATTCACGAAAACCCGCTGCCTGAAAAGTTGGAAGAATTCAACCGTTTTGTGGCTAAATTCGGGTATGGATTGAAAACAGGTAGCCGCAAAGCCCTTACTTCTTCGATGAATAACCTGATGGCCGAAGTAAAAGACAAACCCGAACAAAATATGATCGAAACCCTGGCGGTACGGACGATGGCTAAGGCTGCCTATTCGACCGATAATATCGGACATTATGGTCTGGCTTTCGATTATTATACCCATTTCACTTCACCGATCCGGCGTTATCCGGATGTGATGGTGCATCGGTTGCTGCAACGTTATCTGGACAGTGGACGCTCGGTCAATAAAGAAAAATACGAAGAATATTGTAAGCATTCGTCCGATATGGAACAGGTGGCGGCTAATGCCGAACGTTCGTCTATCAAGTACAAGCAGGTGGAATTTATGGCGGATAAAATCGGACAAGATTTCGAAGGTACGATTTCGGGTGTCACACAATGGGGATTTTATGTCGAACTGGAAGATTCGAAATGTGAGGGATTGGTGTCGATGACCGAATTGGATGACGATTTTTATGAATTCGATGAGAAAAATTATTGCATTGTCGGACGTCATCACCATAAGATCTATCAACTGGGAGACCGGGTAACGATCAAAGTGGCTAAAGCGAATCTGGTGGCTCGCCAATTGGACTATGAGTTGGTTAAGGGAGCAGACGAAGAAGGGGTGATCAGGCCTTTGGGAAAGAGCCGGGAAGACATCGGCCGGAAATCGAAAACGAAAGGCAGGAAAAAGGAAAATAAACCGAAAGGAAAAAAAAGAAAATAGGGATGTAAAAACTTGATAAGCTATGTATTCATTTACAATTTGTTTGCTGATTCTGGTCGTCGGCTACTTTGTATATGGCCGTTATGTAGAGCGGGTATTCGGGCCGGAGGCGAAAAGGCCGACTCCGGCATTGACAAAAGCCGACGGAGTGGATTATATCCCCTTGCCGACCTGGAAGATTTTTATGATTCAGTTTTTGAATATTGCCGGTTTGGGACCGATTTTCGGTGCTATCATGGGGGCTAAGTTCGGGACGGCTTCTTATTTATGGATTGTATTGGGGAGTGTGCTGGCGGGGGCTACGCACGATTATTTTTCGGGGATGTTGTCGATCCGGCATGGAGGTGAAAGTTTGCCTGAGATTATCGGACGTTATCTGGGGATGACCACCAAGCAGGTGATGCGTGGTTTTACAGTAATCCTGATGGTGTTGGTGGGAGCGGTTTTCGTTGCCGGGCCTGCCGGTTTGCTGGCTAAGCTGACACCCGATGCTTTGGACACCTCTTTTTGGATAGTCGTCGTTTTCCTTTATTATATTTTGGCAACCCTGTTACCCGTAGATAAGATTATCGGAAAGATTTATCCCATTTTTGCTATTGCTTTGTTGTTTATGGCTGTCGGGATTTTAGTCATGCTGTACGTCAATCATCCGGTTTTACCGGAGTTGTGGGACGGCTTACAAAATACCCATCCGAATGCGGCGAATCTGCCCGTTTTCCCGATTATGTTCGTGAGTATCGCCTGTGGGGCTATTTCCGGTTTTCATGCCACACAGTCGCCGATGATGGCCCGTTGTATGAAGAGTGAGAAATACGGACGTCCCGTTTTTTATGGGGCAATGATCACGGAAGGTATCGTGGCTCTGATTTGGGCGGCTGCGGCTACTTATTTTTATCATGAGAACGGTATGGCCGAAAACAATGCTTCCGTCATTGTAGATGCCATTACGAAAAGTTGGTTGGGATCGGTGGGAGGTATTCTGGCGATTTTGGGTGTGATAGCTGCTCCGATTACTTCCGGCGATACGGCTTTCCGGTCGGCCCGTCTGATTGTAGCGGACTTTATGGGCATGGAACAGAAAAGTATCCGCCGCCGTTTGTATATTTGTGTCCCGATGTTTCTGGCTGCTATAGGATTGTTATTGTATAGCCTCCGGGATGCTGCGGGATTCGATATGATCTGGCGGTACTTTGCCTGGTCGAATCAGACCCTCTCCGTCTTTACCCTTTGGGCCATTACGGTTTATCTGGTACAGACGGGTAAAAACTATTGGATTACTTTGATTCCTGCTTTGTTTATGACCTGTGTGTGTTCGACCTATCTGTGTATCGCTCCCGAAGGTTTCGGATTGACTCAGATCGTATCTTATTATATCGGGTTGTTCTGTGTTCTGATCGCTGTCGTTTGGTTTGCTGTATGGAAAAGCAAAACCCCTCAGTCTCCCGGTGATTTAGTCTCCCGATAACTCAGCAACTCAATAACTCAGCAACTCAATAACTCAGCAACCCAATAACTCAATAACCAATGTCAAAGAAAAAACAGATTATCTTTTCATCACTACTGGGAATCGTGTTGTTAGTAGTGATTTTTATGCCCAAGAAAGAGACTACTGAACCGTTGGATGAGATCGAAGTGACGGATTCGCTTGAAGTGAAGGAGATTACTTATAAATATGGTATACCCATCGATGATTACGATGTGGATTATGGTATTGTCAAAAGGAATCAAAGTCTTTCTACGATATTGCAGAAACATGGCTTATCGGTGGGAGAAGTGTATCGGCTGGTAGAAAAATCCAAAGATGTCTTCGATGTACGTAAGATCAGGAGCGATCAGGCTTATGCGGTATTTACCACCAGGGACAGTATACCGGAGACCTGTTATTTCGTGTATGAAATCGATCCCAAATCTTATGTCGTTTTTGATTTGCGGGGAGATTACCGGGTGACGATGGGGGAAAATCCGGTCGAATGGCGCAGGAATGAGTTGCATGGTGTTGTTGAGTCTTCTTTGTGGCTGGCCATGTCGAAATACAATGCCGATCCGCAATTGGCCGTCGTATTATCGAATATTTTCGGGTGGACCATCGACTTTTTCGGTCTTCAAAAACAGGATGAGTTTCGCGTGATTTATGAGCAGGAATATGTTGATGGGAAGAGTTTGCTTAATTTTAATGTATTGGGGGCTGCTTTCCGGCATGGTGACAGTACTTATTATGCCATACCGTTCGAACTGAACGGAGAAAAATTATATTACGACAGAGCAGGAAAGAGTTTGGAGGGGGCCTTTTTGAAAGCTCCTTTGGATTTTTTCAGGATTTCTTCCCGTTTCTCAAACAGCCGTTTCCACCCTGTGTTGAAGCGTTACCGGGCTCATCACGGTGTAGATTATGCTGCGCCGACGGGTACTCCGGTGTATGCCATCGGGAAAGGCCGGGTTATTGCAAAAGGTTATCAGGCCAATGGAGGTGGAAATTACGTCAAAATCAGACACAATAGTATTTATACGACGACCTATATGCATTTGTCCCGATTCGAAAAGGGAATCAAAGTAGGGGTAGATGTTGCCCAGAAGCAGGTCATCGGATATGTCGGGGCTACCGGTCTGGCCACAGGCCCGCATTTGGATTTCAGGGTATATGAAAACGGTAAGCCGATCAATCCGCTGACAATCAAATCACAACCTCAGAAAACATTGAAAGACGGAGATTTGAATCGGTATGAGGTCGTCAGGGATTCGGTTATCCGCATGTTGACTCTTATTCCGGATGTCCGGCAGGAAAATACAGAAATACCTGTCGATACAACCGTTTTTGAAGATAATGAATCAATATAATTTGCTGCGTTTTAACAGGTAGGGGAATAATACTTCGTGGAATTCCCGGTCGATGTCGGCTTCGACAAAGTCGATCCGGAGTTGTCCGCAACGTAGTTTTAGTTCCTGGTAAAATTCGGCCATTTTCTGCTTATAAGTCTCCCGGATTTCATTTGGAGAAAATTTGATTTCCCGGCCGCTTTCCAGATCGATAAAGAGATGGGGGCGGTTCGAAAATTCGAATGCTTCTTCCATCCGTTTGTCTTTGACGTGAAAGAGGATCACCTCGTGTTTATTATAGCAGAGGTGTTGGAGAGCTGAAAAGAGTTCTTCCGTATCTCCGTTCGAAAACATATCGGTGAAAATAACGATCAACGCTCTTTTTTGTATGGTATCCGCCAGTTGGTGGAGCACCTGGGCTGTCGATGTGGGTTTGTTCAGGGAAACCGAATGATTTTGCAAAATCTCCTGAAGGTGGGCGTACATCGTCTGTATGTGGGTGCTGTTCGATTTTGCATCCGTCAACACTTCGATCCGGTCCGAGAACAGACATAATCCCGAAGCATCCCGTTGTTTCCGGAGCAGGTGAATCAAGGCTGCTGCACAATAAACCGAAAACCGGAGCTTAGAGACTTTCGCCGACGGATAAGGAAACAACATCGAAGAAGAAGTATCCAGCACCAGATACGACCGTAAATTCGTCTCTTCTTCGAATTGTTTGACGAATAACTTCTCTGTCCGGGCATAAAGCTTCCAGTCGACGTGTTTGGTCGATTCTCCGGTATTGTATACCCGGTGTTCGGCAAATTCTACAGAAAAACCATGATAAGGACTCCGGTGCAAACCGGTGATAAAACCAGCAACAATCTGAGAAGCAATGAATTCGAGATTATCGAATTGTTCATAGCGGATAATATCTTCGAGCTTGTTCATGGCTATAAACCTGAAAAGATAAAGAAAAGGCTTTAGAGCAACGATTAAAAAAATTGAGAATCGGATTTTTCGATTCTCAATTTTCAATTATTTAAAGAAGTTTGTTGATTTTCTCGACCAGTGAATTCTTAGGTACTGCACCTACTTGTTTATCAGCAACTTTACCGTCTTTAAAGAACAGGATAGTCGGGATGTTACGGATACCGAATTTAGCTGCTGTGCTTGGGCTGCCGTCGACGTCAACCTTAGCAACGGTAATTTTTCCTGCAAATTCTTCAGAGATTTCTTCAACAATGGGAAGCATCATTTTACATGGTCCACACCATTCTGCCCAGAAATCGACCAGGACAGGTTGTGCTGATTTCAGTACAACCTCTTCAAAATTAGAATCATTAACTGCTATTGCCATAGTATTTATCTTTTAAAAGTTGGTATTTCCATTTTGCTCCGCTAAGTTACAACAATTTTATTGTATACGAAGTATTCATCTTATAATAGAACGTTAAAATTTATCCTAGTTGATCTTCATTTTGATCGAATCGTTGTTTTCGAAATATTCGTACAATTCCCGGGAACGCCTGATCTTACAAGTGCGGGAGAACATTTTGACACTGTTTCCCTGACGGTCGAACAGCATGAAATTCAGGGGAATATCGTTTTGTACCGTTACCGGTTCTTCAAAATTCTCCGGATCGCTGTTCTTCTGTGTCTTTTGTTCGGCCGCTTTCTGCTGGGCTTCTTTATAACTCTCGCTGTTCACATCGATTGTAAAGAGCTCGTGTATTTCAGTGACCGTTTCCAGGGTCAGTTTTTCAATATCGACCTGTAAAGTGATCGAACGGATTGCATTTTCGGTCAGTGCTTCCAATAAGCCCACTTTTTGAATGGTGAAAGTAAGCTCGTTTCCTTCTTTACCCCATTTGGGCCCTACTTTCCCTTTCACATAGATCGCCGTCTCGTCGATAAAGTATTGCCGGAAATCGGTATAATCTTTTCCGAAGAAAGCCAGTTCGTAAGTACCGCTGAAATCCTCCAGGGTCAGGATGCCGAAGTCTTTCCCGGTTTTGGTTTTACCTTCCCGTTTGGCGGTAATGATACCGGCGATATTGATTTCTTTGCCTTTAAAAGTTTCGAGGCCGCTGTTGAGTTCTTCTACCGGCGTGCAAAGCAACTGCATTTCCAGCTTATAAGGATCGAGGGGATGGGAGGTCAGGTAAATACCGATCAGCTCTTTTTCTTTTTTCGATTTCTCATAGTCGTGCCAGGGTTCGCAGTCGGGGATATTCGGTTTGGTGACTTCGAAGCCGTCCAGTTCGCCGAATAGGGTGGCTTGCAGGTTCATGGAATCCTGCTGGTTTTTCTGGCCGTAGTTCACCAGGTTATCCAGTACTGTGGTCGTTGCGTCTACCAGGTGCAGGTATTGGGCCCGGTGGTATCCGAAACTGTCCAGTCCGCCGGCAGTAACCAGGTTTTCGATTGTTTTCTTATTGACCGATTTATAGTCGATTCGTTCGAAGAAATCGTATACATCTTTATAAGGTCCGTTTTTCTCCCGTTCTTCGATGATTTTTTCTACGGCAGCTTCACCCACTCCCTTGATGGCGGCCATTCCGAAACGGATCTGGCCATGTGAGTTTACGGTAAAGTCATTGTAAGATTCGTTAACATCCGGCGCCAGTACACTCAACCCCATTCGCTTACATTCGTCCATGAAAACCGTTACTTTGGTGATGTCCGAGAGGTTGTTGCTTAAGTTGGCTGCCATGAATTCTGCCGGATAATGGGCTTTCAGGAAACCGGTTTGATAAGCGATGTAGGCGTAACAAACGGAATGCGATTTGTTGAAGGCATAAGAAGCGAAAGCCTCCCAGTCTCCCCAGATTTTGTTGACCAGTTCTTCGACATCTTTTCCTTTTTCTTTGGCTCCCTGGACAAAATCGGGATTGTTTTTACAACCTTCGACGAATTTGCCTTTCAATTCCGCCAGCAATTCGAACTTCTTTTTACCCATAGCTTTACGGAGGGTATCCGATTGTCCCCGGGTGAACAGTCCCAGGGCCCGGGATTGGAGCATCACCTGTTCCTGGTAGACGGTAATGCCGTAAGTGTCTTTCAGGTAGGGCTCCATCATCGGATGGTCGTATTCAATGGGTTCTTCGCCGTGTTTGCGCCGGATGAAGGAAGGGATATACTCCATAGGCCCCGGACGATACAGGGCGTTCATGGCTACCAGGTCCTCGAAACGGTTGGGCTGGAGGGCGCGGAGGTGTTTTTTCATTCCGGGCGACTCGAACTGGAACAGCCCGGTGGTATCTCCGCGGGTGAAAAGCTTGAAGGTTTCTTCGTCGTCCAGGGGAATTTCGTTTTCATTCAGGACGATATGTTTCGATTTTTTGATATTGTCGAGACAAGTCTTGATGATCGAGAGGGTACGTAAACCCAGAAAGTCCATTTTGATCAGCCCGATCGGTTCCACGAAATGCCCGTCGTATTGGGTAGTCATCAGACTTTCTCCTTCGGTAGGCATGATCGGGATATGATCGGTGAGCGGATCCCGGCTGATGAGGATACCACAGGCATGTACTCCGGTTTGACGGATAGAACCTTCGAGGGTCTCGGCAAATTGTATTGTTTTGGAAATCAGTGGATTAAGAGATTGCTTCTCTTTCTCGAGATCCGGGTTTTCCTTATAAGCTTTTTTCAGAGTCATTTTCGGAGCTTCCGGAACCATTTTAGCCAGCCGGTTGGCTTCCGATAATTCCAGTTTCAATACCCGGGCTACGTCTTTAATAGCCATTTTGGCGGCCATACTGCCGAAGGTTACGATGTGCGACACTTTGTCGGCTCCGTATTTCTCCGTTACCCACTCCAGTACCTGTTGCCGTCCTGCATCATCGAAATCCACATCGATATCGGGCAGGGAAATACGGTCGGGATTCAGAAAACGCTCGAACAGCAGATCATATTTTATAGGGTCGATATTCGTGATACCCAGGCAATAGGCGACGGCACTACCGGCAGCCGATCCACGTCCCGGTCCTACAATTACGCCCATATCCCGGGCAGCCCGGATAAAGTCCTGCACGATCAGGAAGTAACCCGGGAAACCCATGGTCTTCATGATATGCAGCTCGAAGATAATGCGTTCCATGATCTCGGGAGACGGATTTTCACCATAGCGTTTCACAACCCCTTTCATGGTCAGCTCTTTCAGATAGTCGGCTTCCAGTTTGATACGATATAAACGGTCGTATCCGCCCAGTTTTTTGATTTTTTTGTTGGCTTCTTCTTCGGTCAGTACGACATTTCCTTTCTCGTCGCGGGTGAATTCGTTGAAGAGGTCTTCCTGGGAAAATTTTTGCCGGTATTCTTCTTCCGTACCGAGTTCGGGGGGAATAGGAAAAACGGGCATCAAAGGATCGGAGTCCAGTTCGTATTCCTCGACTTTATCGGTGATCTCCTGAGTGTTTTCGATGGCTTCGGGCAGATCAGGGAAAAGGTCGATCATTTCCTGGGTGGTTTTAAACCATTCCTGACGGGTATACCGCATCCGGGTCGGATCGTCGATGTCTTTCCGGGTGTTCAGGCAAATCAGCAGATCATGGGCTTCGGCATCTTCTTCATTGAGAAAATGTACGTCGTTGGTGGCGATAAGTTTGATATTCAGTTTTCTGGCTATTTTGATTTTCTCCTGAATACAGCGTTGCTGATTGTCGTAAATCTCGGCTCTTTGTTTGGGATCCGCTGCCGGATGGCGCATCACTTCCAGGTAATAATCTTCGCCGAACAGATTTTTGTACCATAGAGCTGCTTTTTCAGCTCCTTCCAGATCACCGGCCATGATTTTCTGATCGATTTCTCCTCCCAGGCAAGCCGAGGAAATGATCAATCCCTCATGATGTTTTTCGAGCTGGGTTTTATCGATACGGGGACGGTAGTAGAAACCGTCGCAAAAAGCCGTCGAACAGAGCTTGACGAGATTGAGGTAACCGGTGAGGTTTTTGGCCAGAATAATCAGGTGTTCCCCCGACCGGTCGATCGGTTTTTCTTTATTATATAAGGATACCCGTGCGACATAGGCTTCACACCCTAAAATGGGTTTGATCCCTTTTTGCCGGCAGGTGTCGTAAAACAACTTTATCCCGAACATATTGCCGTGGTCGGTCAGTGCTAGTGCGGTCTGACCGTCGGCTTTGGCTTTTTCGATCAGGCCTGGAATACTGGCTGCTCCGTCGAGAATAGAATATTGCGAGTGGACGTGAAAGTGGGTAAACTGCATGGACTGTGATTTACAAGCTGAGATTAAAAATTATAATTTTTTCAGGGTGTCTTCGATCACCCGGGGAAAGTGACGGTATTCCAATTCATGTACCCGGGCGGCAAGGTCGTCGGGGGTGTCTGTCGGGAGCACCGGGCATTTGGCCTGAAAGATGATAGCGCCCTGGTCGTAGTGATCATTGACATAATGAATGGTGATGCCGCTTTCCTTTTCGCCGGCTGCAATAACGGCCTCGTGCACATGGTGTCCGTACATGCCTTTACCGCCATAGGCCGGAAGAAGGGCCGGATGGATGTTGACGATTTTGTTCGGCCAGGCTGCGGTGATAAAAGAGGGCATTAGCCATAAAAAGCCGGCTAATACGATAAAATCGATCTCCTGTTCCTGGAGCTGGCGGAATACTTTGTCCGGATTCCGGAACTCTTCCCGGTTGAAAACAAAAGCTGGAATACGGTATTTTTTAGCCCGTTCCAGAACGTAAGCATCCGGGACATTACAAAAGACAGATTTTACGCAGAATTGCGGTTTTTGAGCAAAATATTGAATGATATTTTCAGCGTTAGAACCTGATCCTGAGGCAAATATTGCTATTTTTTTCATGGTGTAAGCATTTAAAAATCAAGACGATAAAGGTAATAAAAGTTTATTCTTGGCAAAAAATTTTTTAGTGAAAAAAATAAAGTCTAAATTTGCCATCTGAATTTAGATAATTATGCAAATCTTGTTGCATAGAGTGTTAAAGTAAAAAGAATGTCTAATTAAAATTTTAAGCTATGTCTGACATTACTGAAAGAGTACAACGGATTATTGAAGAGAAATTAGGTGTAGATGCATCAGAAGTTAAACCCGAAGCTACCTTCACAAATGATCTGGGTGCCGACTCTTTGGATACTGTTGAGCTGATTATGGAACTGGAAAAAGAATTCAATATTACTATTCCGGATGATCAAGCAGAAAAAATTGTTACTGTAGGTGACGCTATCTCTTACGTGGAAGCTAACGCAAAGTAATTTAATATTGTTTTTATGGATTTGAAACGAGTAGTAATTACAGGTCTTGGAACAATCAACCCTTTAGGTCATAATGTGCCTGAGTTTTGGGACAATTTATTGAAAGGCGTCAGTGGCGCCGGTCCTATTACTCGTTTCGATGCATCAAAATTCCGCACACAGTTTGCTTGTGAGGTGAAAAATTACGAACCGACCGGATATTTCGATAAGAAAGAAGTTCGGAAGATGGATCTTTATACTCAATTCGGTATCATCGCTGCAAGAGAGGCGCTTAAAGATTCGGGTTTGGACCTGGAAACAGCGAACAAAAAGCGGATAGGTGTAATATGGGGAGCAGGAATCGGTGGCTTGCAGACTTTTTTCGAGGAGTGTGATACTTTCTCGAAAGGAGATGGTACGCCTCGATTCAATCCTTTTTTTATACCTAAGATGATCGCTAACATGGGAGGAGCCATGATCGCTATAGAAAACGGATTGAAAGGTCCGAACTATACGACGGTCTCTGCATGTGCATCGTCGGCTCACGCTATTGTTGATGCATTGAACTTAATTCGCTTAGGAAAAGCTGATGCCATTGTTGCCGGTGGTTCTGAAGCTGCTGTCACCGTTCCTGGTGTAGGTGGTTTCAATTCGATGAAAGCCCTTTCAACCCGCAACGATGACCCGAAGACAGCTTCCCGTCCTTTCGATGCAGACCGGGATGGTTTTGTGATCGGTGAAGGTGGAGCTGCCCTGATTCTTGAAGAGTATGAACATGCTGTGGCCAGAGGTGCACATATCTATGCAGAGATTGCAGGGGGTGCCGGAAACTGTGACGCTTATCATATGACCGCTCCGGATCCGGACGGGGCCTATGAAGTGATGTTGCTGGCTCTTGAAGATGCAGGTATGAAACCCGAAGATATCGATTATATCAATGTACACGGTACTTCGACCGGGTTGGGAGATATCTCCGAACCGACAGCTATCCTGAAAGCGTTTGGCGAGCATGCTTACAAGTTGAATATCAGTTCTACGAAATCTATGACAGGTCACCTTTTGGGGGCTGCGGGTGCTGTAGAAGCGATCGCTTGTACGTTGGCTGTAAAGAATGATATTGTTCCTCCGACGATTAATTTCCATACTTTGGCTCCGGAGCTCGATCCGAAATTGAATTTTACGTTCAACGAGCCGCAAAAGAGGGAAGTGAAAGTGGCCATAAGTAATACTTTTGGCTTCGGTGGACACAATGCATGTGTCGTAATCAAAAAATAATCACATACTAAATTCTTTAGGGCTGTGATTAGGCAAATCATTCAATCCATAAGACTTTACCTGAATCGTAACGGGAAGTTTTATGGATTGTCTATTTCTCAGATCGGCTTTGTGCCCAACAATAAGAGTCTGTATCGTTTGGCTCTGCTGCATAAGTCGGCATCGAAGATGACTTCCAAAGGGGTTGTGCTCAATTACGAACGTCTGGAGTTTTTAGGAGATGCCGTCCTGGGAGCTATTGTCGCTGAATTATTGTATAAATTCTTTCCTAAAAAGGACGAAGGTTTTCTTACCCGTGTCCGTTCTAAAGTAGTCAGCCGCGAATCTTTGAATGAATTGGCCATTAATATCGGCCTGGATAAAGCTGTTGTCGCAAAATCGGATATCTCCCGGAATAAACATATTTACGGAGATGTATTCGAAGCTTTTATCGGGGCGATGTTTCTGGATCAGGGATTCGTTAATACCAAACGGTTTATCGAGAAGTTTATCTTTCCCAATTTCTTCGATATCAAAGATCTGGTGACGATCGACACCAACTACAAAAGCCGCCTGATCGAATGGGGACAAAAAAATAAAGTCGATATCCATTTCCAGACAGACGAAGTGGCTCGCGGACGTCGTAAATTCTGTTGCACCGTGATGCTTAGCGAGGAAGAAAAAGGAAAAGGGGAAGGCACTTCCAAAAAAGAAGCCGAACAAAATGCGGCTAAAATTGTTATCGATATCTTATCGAAAGAAGCTGACGGAAATATAGAAATTTAAGATTTACGATTTACGTTCAGAATCGATTGTAAATCGTAAATCGTAATTATGAATTATCTTACTCTTTCAACATAAGAGCCATCGGCTGTCGAAATCCGGATTTTTTCTCCCATTTCAATGAACAGGGGAACCATTACTTTGGCGCCGGTTTCCACTTCTGCCGGTTTCAGTGCGGTAGATGAAGCGGTATCGCCTTTCAGGCCCGGTTCGGTATAGGTCACTTCCAACACGACACTCGGCATCAACTCGACATACAACGGAGTTTCGGTATCGGCATGTACAACCATTTCTACTGCATCTCCTTCTTTCAGAAATTGAGGGGCATTGATCAGTTCTTCCGGGATGTTTACCTGTTCGAAAGTCTCGGTATGCATCATCACATAGTCTTCGCCTTCTTTATACAGGAATTGATACGGACGTCTTTCGATACGGGCCGTGTCGATTTTAACTCCAGAGGTGAATGTGTTTTCAAGTATACGGCCGGTTTTTACGTTTCTCAGCTTGGTTCTCACGAATGCCGGACCTTTACCGGGTTTTACATGCTGAAACTGTACGATTGTATATAAATCGTCTTTGAATACAATACATAGTCCGTTACGGAAATCTGCTGTTGTTGCCATTGATTCTGTATTTTTTTGATTATAATTTTATTTTGAGGTTGCAAATATAGAAAAAAGGGATCAAAATGTCAAGTGAATCGCTTATGGATTTCATTCTGAGCTGTTTGGAGAAAACTATTTTTTAATGCATCCGGGGGAATGTCGTTCGTTTGCGTTGGATTGTGTGAAATAATACTGGCTATTTTGAAAAGTGAAATAGATGTAATTTAACTAAGGAAGAGTTTTGAAATGACCCTTAAAAGTTTTGTATTTAACTTTTAGGGGGCATTTCAAAAAAATTACTTTTCTGCCAGCCTTTTTTATTATAGCTCCGAAAGATTATTGAGCGGCTACTTCATTTTGATAAGCGTGATCACCGAAACCTAAAATCGGGAAGAAAACGAAAGGTAAAAGAATCAGACCGATGGTAAAGCCGATTCCCTGACCGAATTTTTTGGCTATTTCATTGTAAAGCATGATAGCGAATACAATATTTACCAACGGAATGAAAAACATGATCACCCACCAGGCCGGTTTGGCTGCTATCTTAGTCATCAGATAGATGTTGTAAATCGGAATGATACATCCCCAACCCGGTTGCCCGGCCTTTTCAAATGTTTTCCACATACCTGCAATTGAGATCACGACAATCGCAAGATAAATAATAGAACCAATCATAATTTTTAGTTTTTAGTTATAAAAGTAATGATGCACACCTAAATCTTGATTAGATTATGCAAATATACATATTTTTGGAATCGGTTACGTCTGATTGGAATTTTTTTTGAATTTGATATCGGTATCTGATCAAAACTTAATAATTCATAAAATTTATGGTATTTATATACATGTTTATCCTAAATGTAGGTTTATTTCGTCGTTACTAATTCGTCTCCGGTGATCGGGATTGGAGACCCGGTCGCTTCTGTCGGTCGTCTGGCTTTTTCTATCACTGACCGGCGGAACTCCTCGCAAGCTCGTCAGACACCACCGGTCGGGCGTTCAGAAAAAGTAAGACGACACTCGCCAGAGCTCCAATGGTCGCCAATCCCGATCACCTTCGCCTAAGGTTATCACAGAATTGTATACCGGTCTTGATTTGATAAAAGGCATTTTCTTTGGAAATAATCCGGATGATCAGGCTTCCTATTGTTGTAAATTTCCGCTTGTATTTTCTTTACCGGTTAGCTCTGCCGTGAGATGGAGGGTTTTATGCCGGAAGACCATTGGAGCGGGGACGAGGATCCGGTTAGGGTTTCCGAACGCCCGACCGGTGGTGTCTGACGAGCTTGCGAGGAGTTCCGCCGGTCAGTGAAGGAAAGCCTTAGCGGACCGTTCCAGGCGAACCGGTCTGACGGTATAAAAACCGGAATCGGAATAGAAAGAAAAAATAAACCTACGTTTATAAGTGTAAATATGTATATAACTACCAAATTTATTTCGTCAAATGAATATAGTCCGTCAATATAGTTTGGATGAATTGTAAATTATTCATATGAGTTTCTATTCCGGTCAATTCCTTGATCTTAGCCGATAAAGGCTCCAGGAGTTTATACTCTTTGTTTTTTTCGAATTCCCGGAACACTTCCCGGACAATGGCCATGTCTTTATCCGAAAGCATAGCGATTTGGGGAAAAGTCGGCTGGTAAGATTCCGGTGTTTCGAAAAAACTGATCCGTCTCAGATCGGTGTCCTTTTTTTCATGAATGACCGTGGTACCTGCTGCCAAATCCCCGAGACGCTGCATTTTCGAACTGATGATAATGCTCAGCATAGCAAGAATACCCATACTGGCACTGATGTCTACCAGACGCAATATCCAGCGCAACAGACAATTCCAGAAAGAGAGCTTTCGGCCGTCGAGCCGTACGACCCTTAAATGTAAAGTTAGTTTACCCAGACTCCTGCCATGAAAAAAGTATTCACAAACAAAATGGTAACACATTAAAATGACTAATAAGATAATGGCTGTCGTGGTGTTCCTGAAAATACTACTGAGGGAAGCCAGGGTGAAACAGAGTATGTATATTCCGCCTAAGAAAGCCAGGTCGATGAGGGTTGCCCCTATCCGGTTCACCAATCCTGCCGGCTGGTATGCAATATTGACGTGCTGGGCAGTACGTATAGATATATCCATATAAGTTGAATTTATATTCTATTTTATCTTGCAAACATATGTTTTTTTCTGAAAAAAATATACTTTTATGCTGTTTAACTGAGAGTATGAAAGAAGCCCGGTTTATTTCACGCAATAAAGATAAATGGAAAAATATGGAAAACGGACAGCAACCGGATGCGGAGCATTTGGCTGCTAATTTTATCGAATTGTCCGATGATCTGGCTTATGCCCGTACTTTTTATCCGGGAAGCGAGGTGGAACGCTACCTGAACCAGCTGATTGCCGGTTATCAAACCGATATCAACTCGCGGCCTGTGCGGAAAAATAAACCGATATGGTATTTTTGGAAACAAGAATTGCCTTTACTGTTGGCCAGCGAATACAAAACCTTACTTTTTGCCTTTTTCTTTTTCGTGTTGTCGGCTTTTGTCGGGGTATTTTCAGCTGCTCACGATGAGTCGTTCATCCGCTTGATTTTGGGAGATACTTATGTGAATATGACCATCGATAATATCACTTCCGGTAAACCGATGGGCGTTTATAACCAGGGAGACGAATGGGAGATGTTTTTGCGGATTACGACGAACAATATCCGGGTGTCTTTTATCGCTTTTGCTTTCGGGTTATTTTTTTCGGCCGGAACTTTGTGGATCCTTTTCTCGAACGGGATGATGATCGGTGCTTTCGAATATTTTTTCTATAAATACGGTTTATTGGCCCACTCCGTCATGTCGGTATGGGCACACGGTACTTTCGAGATTACTTCGGTTATTATTGCCGGAGCTGCCGGGCTGATTATGGGGAATAGCTTTTTGTTTCCCGGGACTTATCCCCGTTTGTTTTCTTTCAGGCGGGGAGCTGTTCGTGGGGTGAAGATCGTAGCGGGATTAGTTCCCTTTTTTATTCTGGCCGGCGTGATCGAGAGTTATATTACCCGTTATGCAGATGCTATGCCTGTCGTCGGTGCACTCTGTATCGGGATTTCGGCTGTCGGCGTGATCGGTTATTTTATCGTTTATCCTGTGATCATCGGGCGCAGACAGAAGTTGAACGAAGGAGAAATAGATTGATATTTTAAATATACATGTGAATGGAAAAGATTAATTTTAATCAGGTACGTGGGTTCAGTGATTCGATTACCCTGACTTTTAATTTTATTAAACAGGAATTTAAGCCTTTGCTGAGGTCTTTTGCGGTGATTGCCCTGCCTGTTGTTTTTATCGGATTGTTTTTTATGAGCTATTCGGCTCGTGAGAGCTTGATTACGATCGTACAGCCTGATCAATATGCCGGATCGTCGCTCGATATGCTGACCAATAGCCTGTTGACCAATCTTTTGACGATGGTGATCTATTTCTGGATGTCGCTGATCGGTATCGCTTATATTCGTGTCTATCAGGATAAAGTTGCTGCGGCCGACGAGGCAAGAATCATTCCGGGAGAGGTTTGGCAGGTGATGTGGCGTAATCTGGGTAAATCCCTGTTGTGGGCAGTTATCTATTTGCTGATGGTTGTTTTCGGTATGATACTCTTTATTGCTCCCGGGATTTATCTGGGAGTCGTTTTTGGTTTCGTATTCTATTATATGATACTGGAAAACCGGTCGATCTCGGCGGGAATGAGCGGTTCGAGAGAGCTGTTGAAGGGAAAGTGGTGGAATTTCTTCGGGTATGTGATCGTTTTACAGTTGATTGTCGGCGGGCTTTCTTATATTTTTTCCATTCCCTACCTGGTATTGACTTTTAAGACTATTTTTACCCAGCAGCTTCCTGGAATTTACGAAACGACTTTTAGTCTTTTGTTCGCCAACCTGGGACAAAGCCTGTTGCAACTGATCTCCGTGGTGGGTATTGCAGTCCGGTTCTTCACTTATCTGGAACAGAAAGAACATACCGGTCTGTTGAGTAAGATCGGACAGATCGGGAATAGGGATAAACAAATGCCGGAGCGTGAAGAAATGCATTGAATATATTGTTTTTGTCGTCGTTCTGCTTGTGGGGCGGGGAGGGGGGTATGCTGCTTCGGTTTCGGCGGAGTCGGTATCGGATTCTAGCCGGATCGCTTATCGGGAACGTACTCCCGGAGAAAACTTTTTACAACAGTACCGTGACGATCCGGCATTCGATTATTCGGTGAAACCGGTTGCCGAAACCGGCGATTGGTGGCAGAGATTGAGGTGGTGGCTCATGCAGCATATCTTCGGTAGTTACACGCATAAAGATATCGTATGGCTGGACTTGTTGCTGAAAGTGCTGGCAGGGCTGATCGTCGTTTTTGGTATTTATAAACTCGTACGCAGCAAGTTTTGGCTGACTGCAAAATCGGAACCGGACTTTCAGAAAACGATGGACCCCTGGATAGGTGAAGCCTGGAACGAACTTTCTTACCGGCAAATGCTGGAACAAGCCGTGGCGGAAAATGATTTCAAATTGGCTATCCGCATTCGCTATGGAGGCTTGTTGCATTTGATGGATGAAAAAGGAATGATCCGCTGGGATGCCCATAAAACGAATAGATCCTATTACTATGAATTGAAAGATAAAGCCTTAAGGGATGATTTTGAAAAGCTCGCTTATATTTTCGATTGCGTGTGTTACGGCGATTTTGAGGTGAGTGCTTCTCTGTATGGGCAACTTGAACCGGTGTTCGACGAATTCCGGGATAAACTGAAAAAATGAAGATTAGAAATTTTGTCGGTATTGCATTATTGTTGATCTTATCACTGATCTACACCTGGTATGAGGCAAATCGTCCCCAGCCGGTAGATTGGTCCGAAACGTATTCGCCGAAGGATAAGATCCCTTACGGTACTTACATTACATACCGGAGCTTGCCTGAATTATTCCCGG
This sequence comes from Odoribacter sp. N15.MGS-14, assembly GCF_000980245.1. NCBI lineage: Bacteria > Pseudomonadati > Bacteroidota > Bacteroidia > Bacteroidales > Odoribacteraceae > Odoribacter > Odoribacter sp. N15.MGS-14. Next base: position 11,172 of record NZ_LARE01000035.1, on the reverse strand, counting down.
CTTCAAAGATCAGGACTTCGCGCTTGTCGATAGCCGAAGAGTTCGGAAGTGGGCGGGATACATCTGCCGGGACATACATTTTTGTCGGTTCGGACTATCGGATCGATGCCCTTGAATTGAAACATTTGATGCAGTGGGTAGAGAAAGGAAATGATATGTTCGTTGCCGCCGGGTGGATTGCCGACACGCTGTTGAATGCTTTATCTCTGAAGCTGGAACAGAATTTGAACCCCAGCGGCAGTAAATTGCTTTTTGCTCCCGGGCACGTATATCCGTTTTATAAAATCCGGCACGGTAGCTATTTTGTCTTGCCGGCTGATTTTAAAGGCGAACGTTTGGGGGGTAGGATCGATAACGATTCCACTGATTTTATACGCCTACCCTATGGGCGGGGACAGGTATTCCTGAATTTGAATCCCTGGGCTTTCACCAATCGCTGGGTTTTGGATAGTGTCTGTGGCGATTATTATTACAAGGCGTTGTCGTGGTTACCGGATAAAGGTCGAACAGTGATTTGGGACGCTTACCGCACCTTGGGAAGGCAGGAAGCACAAACACCTTTGCGGGTGATTCTGCAATATCCTGCCTTAAAATGGGCGCTTTATCTGTTGCTGGCAGGAGCTTTGTGTTATGTGCTGTTCCGTGCACGGAGAGAACAACGTCCGATTCCGGTAATCCACCCTCCGGAAAATAAAATGCTCGAATTTATAGCTACCGTGAGTTCGCTTTATTATAAACAGAAAGAACATTCGGCGATTGCTTTAAAACTGATCGACTATTTTCTGGGAGAGGTCAGGACCAGATATCAACTGGCTACCGACCGGCTGGACGAACCCTTTATCCTCGGATTATCCGCACGCTCCGGGGTAGAGGAGGAAGATACCCGCAGACTGGTACAGCTGATCACGGAAATCAGGACCACCCGGCAGGTGAATGAAACCGAATTGCGTAATTTGGTACAGGGAACAGAACTTTTTAACAGGAAATTAAATCAATAAAATATGGATGCTGGTTTTGAAACGAGAATAGATTTTTCAGCGTTGAATGAGAAAATTAGTTTGTTAAGAGAACAAATGGCCCGGGTGATTATCGGGCAGCGGCAAGTGGTCGATTTGTTACTGACGGCCTTGCTGGCCGACGGCCATGTTTTGATCGAAGGAGTGCCCGGGGTGGCCAAAACATTGATGGCTAAAGTGTTGTCCCATCTGATCGAAGCCGGTTTCTGCCGCATTCAGTTTACTCCCGACCTGATGCCGAGTGATGTCCTCGGGACTTCGGTATTTTTACCTTCTACAGGAAAATTCGAGTTCCGGCAGGGGCCTGTATTTACCAATATTTTATTGGTGGATGAGATCAACCGCTCACCGGCAAAGACGCAGGCAGCCCTTTTTGAAGTTATGGAAGAAAGACAGATTACCAATGATGGCGTAGAATATGCTATGGAGTTTCCATTTATGGTCGTCGCAACGCAGAATCCGGTAGAACACGAAGGCACTTATCGCCTGCCGGAAGCCCAACTCGACCGGTTTATGTTTAAAATTTTAGTGGATTATCCCAGGAAAGAAGAAGAGGTTGAAATATTGGAATTACACGATAAAAGATCGTCCGAAAGTTGGAAAGAACAAACTCCGGTGGTATCGGTCGGGGAATTGAGCTATTTACGGGAGAAAGTACATGATGTGCATGTCGACGAAAAAATAAAAGCTTTTATCGTAGATATCGTCGGTACAACCCGCGACAATGCCTGGTTGTACCTGGGTGCCTCTCCCCGGGCATCGATCGCTTTGATGAATAGTGCAAAAGCATTTGCTGCCATCAGCGGACGTGATTTTGTCGTTCCTGAGGATGTATTATATCTGGCTGCTCCGGTATTGCGGCATCGCGTGCAGCTTTCGGCCGAGAAAGAGTTGGAAGGGGTTGTGGTGGATCAGGTCATTCAACAATTGATCGCTAAAGTCGAAATTCCCAGATAATGAAGGAACTCTTTTTGAACCGGCGTTTTTTTATGTTCCTGTGGGGTGGGGTATTCGCTTTACTGCTGACCTTCGTATTTCCTCGGGTATATCCCTGGGTAATCTGGGCTTTGGGATGCGGAGGGGGACTCGTCGTTGTGGATATCACCTTGTTGTATGGATTCGGAAAGGCATTCGGTGCACAACGTATCGTAGGGGATAAATTTTCCAACGGGGAAGAAAATCCGGTACGGATCCGGGTGGAAAACAAGTATCCTTTTGCGGTCCGGGTGCGTGTCGTAGATGAAGCGCCGGTCGAATTTCAGGAAAGAAACAACAGTTTGAATTTTTGTCTGTCCTCCCACGAACACAAAGAAGGTACTTACTTCCTCCGCCCTGTAAAACGAGGGGCTTACCGGTTCGGGCAGGTCAGGGTATTCGTGACCTCCCGTTTGTCGCTGGTCGAACGCCGCTATTCCTTCGAAAAAGAAAAGGAAGTGGCGGTTTATCCTTCCTTTGTCTCTATGCGGAAATACGAATTACTGGCATTTACAGGCCGGCAGTCCGGTAACGGGATAAAACGGATACGGGTGGCCGGTATTTCCACAGCTTTCGACCAGATAAAACCTTATGTCCAGGGAGATGATCCCCGTACCGTAAATTGGAAAGCGACGGCCAAATGTAACCGGCTTATGGTCAACTCCTATACCGAAGAACGTTCACAACCCGTGTATTGCGTGATCGATAAAGGACGAACCATGCAAGCTCCTTTTCGGGGAATGACGACTTTGGATTATGCGATCAATGCCACCCTGGCCTTGGCGAATATCATTCTGAAAAAAGGAGATAAAGCCGGATTACTGACTTTCTCTGATAAAGCCGGAGCGTTGATAAAAGCAGATAACCGCCGGTTGCAGCTGAATAGTATCAGCGAGGCGCTTTATAGTCAGCAGACTTATTATCTGGAGTCGGATTTCGAGCAATTGTGCATCACGGCTTCCCGGCGGATCCATAACCGGAGTCTGCTGATCCTTTTTACAAATTTCGATACCGTCAACGGGATGAAGCGCCGTTTGCCGGCCTTGAAAAGGTTGACGGATAACCATTTGCTGCTGATCGTTTTATTTGAAAACACAGAGATCAACAGGGTGGTGACCGAACCGGCCTTGAGTATCCGGGATATCTATTTCAAAGCTTTAGCCGGAAGTTTTATTACAGAGAAAAGGCGTATCGCCCACGAGCTGAGAAATGCCGGTATTTATACCATTCTGACCGAACCCGAAAAACTGACCGCTACGGTGATTGATGGCTATCTGGAAATGAAGGAAAGGGGACTTGTTTAAATCTGCTCTTCTGCTGTATCGATCCCCGTTGCAATTTCCTGGATAATCCCTTTTCGGATATAGACTTGCCGGGCATGTTTCCGTACCAATGGGCGGTAGTATTCGAAAATAATTCCTCCGAGAGCACAGGAAACACCTGAGATCAGGATGATAGCCGGTAAACCGATTTGCTTTTCCAGACTGCCCAGAAACATACTCCCCACCGGAGCTATTCCGGTGAAAGTCATTGCCAGATATCCCATGACACGTCCTCTTTTATCTTCATCGGATAACGTTTGTAACAGGGTATTGATAGAGGCTACCGTACTGATGATGGCAAATCCTGCTGGCAGGCAAATGAGTGCTGCAATCCAATAAGTATCGATATACGATAGAATCATCAGGCTGATCCCCAGCAGGAAGGCCGATATCGTGACTACCTTACCCAGGCCGACTACGCTTTTGCGGGCTGCGAGGTAAAGGGCGGCCAGAAAAGAGCCCACTCCGATGCAGGATAGTAAAAATCCCAGCATCTCGCTATCTCCCTGAAGAATATCCTTGACATAAGCCGGAATAAAAGTCATGAGCGGCAAGCCGAAGAAACTAACGGCACTCATTAACAACAACAGGGCCCGTATGGGAATGTTACCGGACACATAGGAGAAACCTTCTTGTATATCTGTGAGCACATTCTGCCGGCGGTGCTGAACGGTAAAAGGTGACAGGCGCATCAGGGAAAGGGCGATGATGACTCCCAGGTAACTGATCCCGTTCAATAGAAAGCAGAGCCCTTCACCGAAGATTCCGATCAGTACTCCTCCGACTGCCGGGCCGATGAGCCGGGAACCATTGATCACAGCCGAATTGAGCGCGATGGCATTGCTGAGATGTTCTTTGGCTACCAAACTCGGATAGAAGGCTTGACGGGTTGGATTGTCCAGTGCGTTGATGCAACCGATCAGCAGGCTTAAAATCAGGATATGCCATACTTCGATCACGCCGCTCAAGGTCAGTACAGCCATCGAAAGGGCTTGTACCATAGATAAAGATTGGGTCAGGATCAGTATTTTTTGCCGGTCGAAACGATCGACAAAAACACTCATGAGGGGGGTGACCAATAAAATCGGAATTTGGGCCATAAAAGTTACCGTTGCCAGCAAAAATACCGAACCGGTCAGGCGGTATACCAACCAGCTCATCGCAATCTGTTGCATCCAGGTCCCGGTCAGCGACACACACATCCCCGTGAAATACAACCGGAAATTACGCGTCTTCAACGATATCAGAATAGATGAAAAAGCCTTACCGTTATCCGGTAAGATCTCCCGTAATCCTCGAATCACTTTCTTTTTCTTTTAATCCCTGATTTTGTTTCGTTTAAAGCCCCAGTTCCTCTCCGATCAAAATGACTTTGATTCTGCCTGCCGGATAACTCTTTTCTGTAATTGTCCAGACGTTACAAATCCGGTCGGGGCTATTACAATCCATACATACACCGGTCTTGTGGCATGGGGTACGGAAGCCTTCATGGCGTATTGCATTTCGGGGAGCTGCAATGGTCCTGACCCGGTGCATGGCTTCCTCCAGGTTTGCGGTGATTTTATTGATACCGATGAACAATACCACATGTTTAGGCCCGAAAGTGATACCGCCGACCCGGTTACCGATCATATCCAGATTGACCAATTGACCTTTTTGTGTGAGGGCGTTGCTCCCCGTTAGAAACAGGTCGGTTAACAGAGCCTGGCGTCTCCAATAGATCTTTTGTTTCCGGCTCATACCCGGAGCGAAACTATCGATGACCGAGAGTTCCGGATTTTTTCGCAATTCATTCAAAACGCCCGTAGCCTTCATCGTTTCGGAATCGCCCCAGGAAACAGTCTCCACCTGTAGTCCCGGAAAGATATCCCGGAAAAATATCGCACTGGCTTCGGCTGTATTATGGGCAAAAAATACTTCGAAATGGTTGTGGCGTAAAGCTGCAATAGTTTTGTCGATGATTTCTTTGTTCATATTTTGTTTACTTTTTGTCTGTTTTAACGTATACGACCGATGATTATCCGTGAATCATCGATGCTGTCCGCTGTAGTTACAAAGCCGGTAAAGAATGTAAAAACAGCCTGGAACTCTTGTAACTGAAATGATAGATTAAGTGATGGACAAAGATAGGGATTTACTCTTTTTATCTGGAATTTGTTTGTTAATATTTCATTTTATAATTTTACGCCCTTAATAACATCGATTATGAAAAGATTGCTCACACATTTAGGTCTTCGGTTTTTTCTGCTTTTTTCCTGTATTTTTCTTTCCTCGTTTTTTATTTCACTTTCTGCTCAGGAGTTTGTAAAAGGGGGGGCGAATGGTTTCGAATGGCGGTTGATAGGCCGTGTATTTTTTGACGGAGGGTATTTTTTTAACGATACCACCGATTTAGGTAGTAGTTTTCAGGTGAACGATATCCGTTTAGGGACCCAGATTCGTTTTCTGGAGCACTGGGAAGCTAAAATAGAATTGGGGTATGGAGACAGTAAGATCAGTATGAAGGATATTTTCCTGACTTACAAATTCGGTGAACAGGCTGTCCGGGTCGGTTATCAATATGAGCCTTTCGGAAATTCACGGGTAGGAACGACGAATTTTCGTTTTATGACCAATGCTGCTTCGGATAAAGCGTTGGGAAATTCCCGGAAATTGGGGGTGGGCTACAGCTATAATCATCAATGGTTTAATTTTATGGGAGGTATATACAGCGACGGAGATGTACAGAAGTCCAAGTCGCTGGATCAGGGCTATTCCCTGGCGGCGAAACTGATTGGCCGGCCTCTGTTGAAAGATAAGAAACTTGTCCATCTTTCTGTCGCACCCCGGTTCAGTAGCGGACAGGAAACGATCACTTTCAATGCCGGCATACCGACCGATTTATTGACGAAAGACGATAATTCGTATGTAGAGGCAAAAGTGGATCAGGTGATTAATCAATGGAAGCTCGATCTCGAAATGATTTTGCTCTACAATAAATGGTATTTCCAGGGGCAATATTTTCTGGCACACCTGAATCGTTTTCAGGCCGATAATTACAATGGCAAAGGATGGTACGGTCAGATCGGATACATGATTCTGGGAGCAAAGCATAATTATAATGCTGCTACCGGTATGATCGTCAATCCTGCTCCCAAAAGCCTTGAAGTGTTATGCCGCTATAATATGATCGACCTGAATGATGCCGGTATCCGGGGAGGGAGACTGACGGATATTTCTTTGGGAATGAATTATTTTATCAATAAATATGTAGCAGCAAAAATCAATTATACCCATATGATGGTCGGAAATAGTTCGCCCAAGGGAGGTGATGATTTCGACCTGATTCAGGCCCGGCTGCAATTTTCATTTTAGTTTGCAGACGATAAAAATTTCCTTACCTTAGACCGGTCGGAAAAGTCCATAAATTTTCCGGATCGGATGGGCTTATTCTGTCGGAACCGATAGATTTAATTTTAATAATATGAAAAAGATTCTGGTAAGTTTAGCCGTATTGTGGTGTGTGGCACTCGGTGTACAGGCACAGGATAATCAGGAGTATGAGAAGCAAGTTGCCAAGATGTTGGAAATGACTCATACCATGGATGCCATGAAACAAATCTTCCCTCAGATGACAGCTATGTTAAAGCAGCAGTTGCCTCAGGCCCCCGATGAATTTTGGAAAGAGCTGGATGCTTCTATGAATGGGATGTATGACAAGATAATCAAGGCGGTGATCCCGGTGTATAAAAAATACCTTACACTGGATGATCTGAAAGAGATCATCCAGTTTTATGAAACTCCGGTAGGAAAGAAATTGTCTGAAATGAATCCCAAAGCGACAGCCGAAATATTACCTATCGCCCAACAGATCGGGATGCAGACGATGCAGGAACTGATGCAGAAAGCACAGGAAAAAGGGTATTTGAAACAACAATAAAAAGGGATTCCGACAAGTCGAATTTTCGACTTGTTGGGATTAGTGTCCCATGTAGGGATATACATGGGTATAGGGCTGATTGGCGGGACTTTCGGTTCCGGATTTTAAGCTATTTATTAAAGCTGATCAGCGTGTTCAAAGAATGTACTGATAGATCAGTTGTCGGTCTGTTTACGGCAGAGTGGGCCTTTCTTTCATTAATAGCCCGTTTCCTGTTCTAAAGGCGGGTATCTTATTTTTCTTTTTATACGGTAGTTTTTAGATATAGACCGTTTTCTCTGTTTTTTATTCAATATACCGATCCGAAAGCGGGCCATTAGGGGATTTCTGTTTTGGGAATATATTTATTTAATCTTTTCGGATAACATAAACTTTATCTAAAACTGTATATTTGTTTGTATCTTTTTCTTAATGAATATCGATAAATATTTTTATTATTGATAATTATGTTTAAATTCGTATCGATTAACCTAAAAACTTAAATTTATGAAGCAAAGTTTTTTATTCAGTGTATTTGTATTGCTTCTATTGTTTTTTTCGTGTTCTAAAGAACCCCAGGAAAATTTTGAAGCAGAAAGTAATGAATCCGGACGAGTTCTTCCATCGGTTACCGATTACCGGATTGATTCTAGTATTTTGATGGCTTTGCAAAAAGAGACGTTTTTTTTGAATGCCGTTTCGATCGACAATCAGAAAAGGATTATCGAAAAGTCGAATCGGTCAGAGCCGGTCGTTAGAACGGATTTACTTTTGATGAAACCCGACGATTTCATTTATTTATGCGAAAAGTATGATTGCAATGTAACTCCTTATCTGATATCGGAATTAGGTAAAACGGCAGCTGAACGATCGGCTTTCCTGCTAAAAGACGAGGTTGTAGAAACAAAATCTCAGATCGATGTTATTGCCAGTTGTCAGGCTGTAAAAAGTTTGGTGGTCAGTAAGATTGCTGAAGCCTATCAGTGGGCTCGTGAGAAAAATCATATATCGAAAGATTGTGATTGTTCTAGTGCGAATACTTATATGAGTCAGGCTATTTCGAATTTGGAATACATGCTTATGGCGACTTATCCAGCTACAAGTGGAGAATGGAAACTATATCGGAAGATTTATGAGTTGTCCTCGGGATTTCAACGCGATGTGTCAGGCATGTCGATGTCCGATGTAGAAGAATTTGTCAATTTGGTTAACCTGGATGTTCTTTTTACGAATTTGAAAGGAGAGATTACAATGTGGGGGAATTCGGTATTACCTAATCATCTGACTTTTTTCGTAACTTGTCATAAAACCCATACCTGTCCGGTTTGTGGTGAAGTGAATTGTAATCGTAATCATACCTCTCCTGACCCTGATCCTGACCCTGATCCCGGTGAAGGCGGAGATCATGGGGGTGGGGGAACCACTCCGTCGACTCCTTGTGAGTATTGCGGATCGGCAAATTGTACGGGAGAGTGTGTGGCAGATATTAAAAGAGTAGCCCCTCAGGCAATTCGGATATTTAAAATCGATCGCAGTATTTCAGTCGGTATGTGGGAACAATTGGAGTTTGTCATTAACAGTATGTTAGGAGGTGATGTGATGGTCGATTACCTGGCTCAGACGTTAAGAGAAAAAATCAATTTGACCCTTTCTTATAATGGAGGTTGTAAAAATATATTTCTCACGAATACAATCAGTATAAGCACACGTAATGCTTATATCGAGGCAGAGGATTTTATAAAATCCTTATTTCATATCTATCAATACCAGTATTATCGGGAATATAATATGAGTTATGCGATGAATCTTGAATTTGAAGCAGAGACTTATCTCTATCTTTCCAATTGTATCCTCGCTGGAAATACCACCGATGTCGGCGGTTGTCCGGTATTCGATGATGCCGGAATCGAAAATAGATACAAGGCTTGGATTGAAGAGTGTGTTTATATTTTTGAGAATAATTATGGGATAGGAATTCAGGGTTCAGATTATGTTGATTTTTTGATGTCCTATAGCAATGCTACTCATGCAGGAGATACCCTTGATGAATATGAAGGTATGCAAGTAGATACTTCTAAAGAAATGTTGGCGGCGATGTTTAGCTTTTTAATGGAAACACGTAGTCGTCTCTAGGGCGGATAAAGTTATCTTTAATATTCTATACGTAAAGGCTGAATGATATAATTGAAATGATCTCTAAAGGTCGGATAAAAACTTTTAGAGATCATTTCGTTTTTTATCGTTATCCGGATTTTAAAAGCTGAAAAGAGAGAATGGTTTATAAAGCCCCTGAATTTTGGGGTACTTTTTTGCAGTTGCAGGTATGGCTGATCGGAGCCTAGGGTTCATTTCGTTACTAATTCGTCTTCGGTGACCGGAATTGGTGACCATTGGAGCTCTGGCGAGTGTCGTCTTGCTTTTTCCGAACGTCCGACCGGTGGTGTCTGGCAGAAACGTAACGTAAAGTTTTTTGCACAGTGAGGAGTTCCGCCGGTCAGAGAGTTCTTCGAATAGGTGAGAGAAAAACAAAATCTTTTGTTTTTCCGAGCAAGAGAAGAACCGATGAAATCAACGGAAACCTTAGCGGACCGATTCGCCTGGAACGGTCCGACGGGATAAAACCCGGAATCGGAATAGAAAAAAATTATACCTACCGTTTGAATAGATTAGTATCACTTCGTTTCTGATCAGTATCTCTTTGGAGATTCTTGGTCGGCAACCTTGGAGTCTGATAGGGAATTTTATCAGGAATGAAGTTCCACCAATCAGCAGATGTATTAATCAGCGAAGCGTTGATCAGTAACCGAAGATTACAACACTGATCTTTTTCTGGCAAAGCCAGAAAAATTTACCTTTTCGGTTTCTGTTTGAGCAACGGATGGCGCATATCGTATTTCTCTTTCCCATATTGGGGAGTTTCGTAGATATAAGCCGGAATTTGTTTACCTTCCTCCTGGGCTCTTTTAATCAGATATTCCAAAGCGGTCGCATAATAATAATGCGGCATCGCTTCATCACGGTCGTACATGTTATAAGCGACATATTTGGTATATTTTATCTTCTTGGCCAATTGTTCGAAAGTCAGTTCATTATCGTTATAATCCGGATTAACGCGGGTATAGAAAGACAACGCCTTGACGAATTTGGCCTGATCGATATTTTTATCCTGTGCTAACCGGTCGACTAAGTCCCAGGCTTCATCGTATTTGTTTTGCTGGAATAAAGTTGTCAGTTCTGCCATCTTCAGATTATAATATTTACCATCGAAATTGCATAACGACTCGGTAAATTCTGTTGGAGCGTATGCAGTCGCTTCGGTGAGTTTGGCATCGACGGCTTCTTTACCGAACAAACGGACGAATTCATCATAATGATCGGCCACTTCTTTTACATACGGATTATTGTATCCCCCGATACATTCGACATATAATGCCCAGATTTCCGGATCGGTGAGTTTTCCTCCCATTTCGATCAATTTATCAAAATCCTTTTGTACGTTCCGATTACCGGAAACCTTCTGCCTGTGGATATAGTCGATCAGAAAATCACTGTCATACTTCCCGCTCTTGTATTTCTCCGTTAAGTACACAGAACTGAGTTTTGGGTCGAGTGCACCTTCCGCGTCGGCGATAAAATCGGCAGCCGGCTTATTTCCTCCGCTCCGGTGAATAAGCTTTTGCGTTTTAGGGTTTACGAAAATATAACTCGGATAGGAATGTATGCCGTATTTTTTCGCCAATTCCCGTCCTTCACCTTTTTCTGCATCGATTTTCAGACACACGAAATTTTTATTGTACATTTCACCTACCTGTGGCAACGGGAAAACCGTCAGGGCCATGTTGAGACAGGGTCCGCACCATTCGGTAAAGAAGTCAATAAAGATCTTTTTCTTTTCCTTTTTGGCCAGGGCTACCGCTTCGTCCCAGCTGCCGTGGAAAAAGCGGATTCCGCTTTCCTGCGC
>NZ_LARE01000198.1:0-541 GCF_000980245.1 Odoribacter sp. N15.MGS-14 | reverse complement strand
GTGAAATTGTAGTATCGGTGAAGATGCCGATTACCCGCGATGGGACGAAAAGACCCCGTGAACCTTTACTATAGCTTTACATTGAGTTTGGGCAGACGATGTGTAGGATAGGCCGGAGGCTTTGAAGCAGGTACGCCAGTATTTGTGGAGCCGACGTTGAAATACGGCCCTTCGGTTGTTTGAGTTCTAACTCCTAGTTAGGAGGACACTGTATGGTGGGTAGTTTGACTGGGGTGGTCGCCTCCAAAAGCGTAACGGAGGCTTCTAAAGGTGCCCTCAGACCGATTGGTAACCGGTCGCAGAGTGTAATGGCATAAGGGCGCTTGACTGGGAGACATACAAGTCGATCAGGTAGGAAACTAGAGCATAGTGATCCGGTGGTTCCGCATGGAAGGGCCATCGCTCAAAGGATAAAAGGTACTCCGGGGATAACAGGCTGATCATTCCCAAGAGCTCATATCGACGGAATGGTTTGGCACCTCGATGTCGGCTCGTCACATCCTGGGGCTGGAGAAGGTCCCAAGGGTTGGGCTGTTCGCCC
>NZ_LARE01000197.1:0-559 GCF_000980245.1 Odoribacter sp. N15.MGS-14 | reverse complement strand
TTTCTTTCATCCTACCTATCACCTTGCTTGGTCATGCCCTCGACCGATTAGTATCAGTCAGCTCCATACATTACTGCACTTCCACCTCTGACCTATCTACCTCGTCGTCTTCAAGGGGTCTTACTACTTACGTAGGGATATCTCATCTTGAGGGGGGCTTCACGCTTAGATGCCTTCAGCGTTTATCCCGTCCCGGCTTGGCTACTCTGCCATGCACTTGGTATGCAACAGATACACCAGCGGCCAGTCCATCCCGGTCCTCTCGTACTAAGGACAGCTCCTCTCAAATATCCTACGCCCACGCCGGATAGGGACCGAACTGTCTCACGACGTTCTGAACCCAGCTCGCGTACCGCTTTAATGGGCGAACAGCCCAACCCTTGGGACCTACTTCAGCCCCAGGATGCGATGAGCCGACATCGAGGTGCCAAACCACTCCGTCGATGTGAACTCTTGGGAGTGATAAGCCTGTTATCCCCAGGGTAGCTTTTATCCGTTGAGCGATGGCAATCCCACTTTATACCACCGGATCACTAAGTCCTACTTTCGTACCTGCTCC
>NZ_LARE01000196.1:0-559 GCF_000980245.1 Odoribacter sp. N15.MGS-14 | reverse complement strand
GTTACTTGCACCTCGCCGTGGACTATCGCGGCTTATCGCGTCCTTCTTCGCCTCCGAGAGCCTAGGCATCCACCGCGCGCCCTTAATCGTTCACGTTCGTTAGCGTCGTGTACTTTTATAATCTACCTTGTCCCCTGTATCACCACGGGGACGGCTCTGTGTTATTCTACTACATTCTTACTTCGTGGATCAAATGATCCATTAACGTTCCAGCATGTCAAAGAACTTTATCCGTGGAGAATAAGGGAGTCGAACCCTTGACCTCCTGAATGCAAATCAGGCGCTCTAGCCAACTGAGCTAATCCCCCGGCTGTAGTCCCTCGCGGAGTTGAACCGCGGACCTCTACATTATCAGTGTAGCGCTCTAACCAACTGAGCTAAGAGACTATGGTTAACCCGCTATCGGGCAATCATGTAACGTGAAAAAACGTGAAACGTGTAGCGAGCCACATGAGCCACCGCTCCAGAAAGGAGGTGTTCCAGCCGCACCTTCCGGTACGGCTACCTTGTTACGACTTAGCCCCAGTTACCGGTATTACCCTAGCCCGTTCCTCGCGGT